>JAADIB010000294.1 GCA_013151565.1 Chlorobiota bacterium | reverse complement strand
TTACAATGGAAGTTCTTCCTTTCAGAAGTTCTTGAATTGCTTTTTGAATTAATAACTCCGATTCGGTATCTATGCTGGATGTTGCTTCGTCGAGTATTAGGATCTGAGGATCAAATGCCAGTGCGCGGGCAAAAGAGATCAACTGCTTCTGACCAACGCTTAAAGTCGCACCTTTTTCCTTTACTTCTTCATTATATTGTTTTGGAAGTTTTGAAATAAAGTCGTGTGCTCCTACGGTCTTTGCCGCTTTGATTATCTGCTCATCGGTTATTGAGTCATCGCCCAAATTGATATTTGATCTTATTGTACCTGAAAACAAATAAATATCCTGCAGCACTATTGAAATATGTGAGCGCAGATCTTCCTTGGTAATAGATTTTAAATTAACCCCATCGACTAATATTTCACCTTTGTTAACATCATAAAAACGGTTGAGCAGATTGATAATACTTGACTTCCCGGCGCCGGTTGCCCCGACAATAGCAACAGTTTCGCCTGCATTTACTTTGAATGAAATATCCTTCAGCACATAATCATCAGAATTGTAAGCGAACCAGACATTCTTGAACTCAACACTGCCCTCAAATTTTTCTAATATTTTCGGTACAGCCGGATCATCGATAAATGTGTCATTATCAAGAAGTTTAAATATTCTTTCCGATGAAGCCATTGCAGTCTGCATAATATTATATTTTTCTGATAGATCTCTGATCGGTCTGAAAAACATTTCGGTATATTGGATAAAGGCGAATAGAACGCCGATAGTCATACTGCTTTGGATAACGTTACCGCCTCCGTACCAAATAATCAAAGCAACTGCAAATGAACTTAGGATTTCAACAATGGGATAAAAAATGGCATAGTAAAAAATTGAATCTATGTTGGCTTTACGGTGACCGGCATTGATCTCTGCGAATTTTGACTTCTCATCTTTCTCCTTGGAAAAGATCTGAATAATATTCATTCCGGAAACATGTTCCTGCATGTAACTATTCAAGCGTGCTAATTGAAAGCGAACGTCACGGTATGATTCCCGCACTTTTTTTCTGAATAGAAAAGTCGCATAAACCAGTATTGGCAGTACGGATAGTGATACCAACGTTAACTGCCAAGACATAAAAAGCATAAAAACCAATATCCATATAATGATGAATACATCGCTGAATATCATAACAATTCCTGAGGAAAAAAGCTCATTCAGAGATTCAACATCATTAGTTGCGCGTGTAACCAATCTGCCTATTGGGGTTTTATCGAAATATTTTAATGCAAGTTTCTGAATATGAGAAAAGAGTTTTACTCTGATATCGAAAATTATTTTTTGTCCCATCAACTGCGTAAAGTAAGTAAGAAAATACTGCACAAACGCTTGGAATATAAGCGTACCTAACAGAAGAACCGAAATCAATATCAGCCCGTTATAATCGCTATTCTCAATGTAATCATCAATTGCAATCTTTGTTAAGTAAGGACGTAAGGGACCGAGTGCGGCAACTACAATATTCATAAGTATTGCAATAACCACATACTTTTTGTAGGGTTTTACATATCCAAGCAGACGCTTCATTAATTTAGCATCGTATGCTTTGCCTAATATTTCATCTTCTATATTTAAGTCTGCCATGTACTGGATTCTAGATAATGGATACTTGATGCTGGCTTACCCACTCTACTTGTCAGTAGGCAAAGCGGGATTCCAGATACTGGATATTTACCCGCAGAGGCAGGCTGGATTTTAGATGATGTCATGAAATCTCCTCCAGTTCCTCTTCCAGTAATTGTTTGTTATAAAGTTCATAGTAAATACCGCCGAGTTCAAGAAGTTGTTCGTGTTTACCTTCCTCTTTTATTATTCCGTCGTCAAGTACAATAATGTTATCCGCATCTTTAACCGTTGATATTCTATGACTAATGATAATACTTGTTCTGTTACGCATAAACGTTTTTAGGTTCTTCAAAATTTCTTCTTCGGTTTTTGTATCGACTGCCGATAAGCTGTCATCAAGAATTAAAATTTTAGGATCAATCGCCAAAGCTCTTGCTAAACAAGTCCTCTGCTTTTGTCCGCCGGAAAGAGTGATCCCTCTTTCACCGAGAATTGTTTCAAATTTTTTAGGGAAATCATTTACATCTTTACTCAGTTGTGATATTTCAGCTACATTATATAATAGTTCATCGTTCCCGTTCTCAACACCGTAAAGGATATTATTTTTCAATGTATCGGAAAATAGAAAAGTTTCCTGCGGAACTATCCCGATATTTCTGCGAAGTACAGAAAGAGGAATCGTTTTTATATCCTTATCATCTATTAGAATTCTACCTGAGGTTGTGTCGTAAAGTCGCGGCATCAAATTAACAAAACTGCTTTTGCCAACTCCAGTATGCCCAACAATAGCAAGGGTTGTGCCTTGCGGTACTTCAATGTTAATGTTTTTAATAACCGGTTCTTGATCCTTGTTATACTGGAAAGAAACATTCTCAAATCTGATAGTTCCGTTTATTGATTGAATTGAAGCATCCGTCTCCGGAGAATCTTTGATCTCAATTTCTTCATCATAAATTTTTTGAAGTCTTTTAAGACTTGCGCCAGCCTGCTGAATAATGTTGGCAACCCACCCGAAAGCAATTGTAGGCCAGATGAGTAATCCGAGAAAAGCAATAAAAGCAATGATATCGCCGAGAGTGAGTTGATGGTTTATTACCATATTACCGCCGACCAGAATTACAAGAATAATTGATAGCCCTGTTATAAGGAAGAGCAGCGGCATAAAAAAGGCTTGGATTTTGATCTTGTCCATATTTCTTTTCAAATATTCATCACTCAGCTTTGCAAACTCATCTATCTCGTATTTCTCCCGCACATAAGATTTAATAACACGAATGCCGGAAAAGTTTTCCTGTGCTTTAGCTGTTAGATCGGAAAATTTCTCTTGAATCAAAGTGAATTTTTTATGGATCTTTTTACTCAGTTTATAAACTAAAAATGATAAAATAGGAAGAGGCAGAAGTGTGTAAAGAGTTAATTCCGGACTGAGTGTTATCATAATTGAAATGACAATAATAAATTTTATCATTGTATCAATTGAGTACATTACCGCTGGTCCAATATACATGCGGACTGCAGCGATATCGTTTGTAGCATGAGCCATAATATTACCGGTCGAATTATTCTGATAGAACCGGTAGGATAATTTCAGTAAGTGTTCCCAAAAATCTTGACGCAGATCGTACTCAATTTTTCGTGAGACAACTATTATTGTTTCTCTTATCAAAAATCTGAAAATACCGCTGATAATAGCTGCGCCGATAATCATTATTGCATACTTAACTATAAGGTCATAGTTTAAGTGGTTTTGAATTGCATCAATACTGTCTTTTAATAAAATGGGAATGTAAACCTGCGTGATATCGGAAATGAGAATAAAAACAATTCCCAAAGCCAATTTACCTTTGTAACGCTTAAAATATCTATTTAGAGAAGATAATTTTACCATATATCCAATTTATAAATATTTGTAAAGATAATGAAAAATAGAAGTATTATGAAGTTAAACTGAGATTGAGCAATAGAAATAACATGATGATGTTCAAGACTGTTGTGAGCTAATAATAACAATACTTGCCACAAAAAAAATGGTGGGTAAACCCGACTTATCCCGACCAATCGGGATTTGTCGATTTTGCATTAACGTTTTTCTATTGCAAAATTTGGGTTAGAGAAATAGAGATAAAATTTTTAATCACTTAGGGTAAATTCCCCGCCGCTTGTGTCGAATTAGTTATATTTATGTATGTTAAAAAGCACCAACATATATAAGCATAATGTATCGGTCTTGCTCTATCATTATGTGTTACCGGCGAAATATAGACTAGTAGTATTCAGTGAAGCGGTAGATGCATCATTGAAAGAAATATGTTTAGAAATATCAAAACGCTATCAAATAAATTTTCTGGAAATAGGAACAGATAAGAATCATGTTCATTTTCTAATACAGTCAGTTCCGACGTATAGTCTGACACAAATAGTAACGATATTGGAAAGTCTAACAGCGAGGTAAATATTTAGAAAACATCCAGAAGTTAAGAAGATATTGTGGGGAGGAGAATTTTGGAGTGATGGATATTTTGTAAATACAGTAAGTAAATTTGGAGATGAAAAAACAATTACAGAATATGTAAAGGCACAAGGGAAAACAAATGAGTACAAGGTTCTACACAAATCAATACAGCTTACACTATTCTAATATTTTGTTCTTGATACTCCATCCGCTTGCGGCGGGGTAGTTCATTTCGAGATTTTTTTTATAGTTAAAACCATTCCTATAAATAATGAAACGGCACTAATAGCAATGATATCTTCTTGAAAAATTGGAGAGAATATTAAAATAAATCCATATCCTTTTACAAGACTTGAAAAACTTGACACACAAAATGGAATAATGAATAGTCAAATAACTTCCCAATAATGTGTATGAATCCTTTTCCAAGTAAAATCATCAGTACTTAATGTTAACGCTACATAAACAATTATACCAACACCGAATGAAGTACTCCATAAATTCAAATTATATCAAAGTAAATAATAGAAATTACTAAATACCATATTAAATAACTCCACAAAATAATTCTATTTAAGGAAAGTCTAGATAGATATATTAAAATATTCATAATTACTTACTCGTTAAGATAAAGCACATTGGAAACAAATGGAACGGAATTAGTATAACAATTAAAGATATTATACAAATGTTAAAAGGATAATGAATTATCGTACATTCATTCAATAACCTTATTTTATTAAATAATATGACTTTTAATCACAATCATTTTATCGCGGGTCATCTCGTGCATTGAATAAGGTATTCCTCCCATTCCTAATCCGGATGAACCTCTTCCGCCAAACGGCATCCAATCCACACGAAATGCGGTGTGATCATTTACCATAACAGCCGTAGCATTTAATTGACTAACAGTATCCAAAGCAATATCAATATCGGACGTAAATACGGATGCCTGAAAAGCATAAGGAAGTGAGTTTGCAATATTTATTGCTTTTTGTCTGTCGGAATATGAGTATATGCAAATAACAGGACCGAATACTTCTTGAGTAGATATTTTTACATCGAGTGGTGGATTTAAAATAACAGTTGGTTCAAAACAACTGTCCGATATTCTTTCTCCACCGCACAGAATTTGTCCGCCTTTTTCTTTTGCTTCATTTACCCAACTTTCAACCCTATCAACTTCAGCCGGTCGAATTAACGGACCAACTTCGGTATTTGGATTTAACGGATCGCCAACTTCTAATTTTTGAGCCTGTGTGGAAAGTTTTTCAGCTACGTCTGTTACCAAAGAATCGTGAACAAACACTCTTTGCACTGAAACACAAACCTGTCCGGCATGATAAAATCCTCCTTTTATTAGCAGCGGTAACATTTCATCAATTTTTGCATCTTTTTCCACAATGACCGGGGCTACTCCCCCATGTTCAAGGGCGCATCTGGTTCCCGGTGAAAGCTTAGACCTTAAATACCATCCGACTTTTGCAGAGCCGATAAAAGAGAAAAAATTTACTCTTATATCAGTTACTAATAATTCCGCATCTTCATTTTCTACAACTATTGCTTGGCACCAATCTTTGGGAAGCCCAGCTTCATACAAAATGTCAACAAATTTCAAACAAGAAAGAGGTGTAGTTAACGCAGGTTTTATAAGTACCGGACAACCTACGGCAATTGCAGGAATTGTTTGATGAACAATTAAATTCAGCGGATGATTAAAAGCACTTATCGATGAGACTACTCCGATTGGTTCACGCATAGTAAATGCCAGTCTATTTGCAGAAGATTTTGTATGTCCCATGGGTATTTCCGTTCCACCCATTTGTCCGATATATTCTATGGCTAACTTCACACCGTTAATCGCTCTATCAATTTCTACTTTGGAATCAATATAAGGCTTTCCTCCTTCCCGAGCAGCCGTAAGCGTAAGTTCCTCTTTCCTTTCCTCCATTATTTTTACTGTATTTTCAAGAATAGTAATTCTTTCATATTTGGGTATCCATTGTTTTCTATCATCAAACAGTGCTTTCGCTTTTTCTAAAGATGATGCAATTTCATCCGAATTCATAACTGGTATATCATCAATTAATTCATTGTTGTAGGGGGCGTAAATTTTCATAGTATAATTCCCTTTAATTAAAGTTAGCAAGCTTTTGTTGAATCTTTTTATTTAGTATAGTATTGTTCAAAGAGTAGTCAACCGGTATATCAATTAAATGAACTCCTCCTCTATAGAAACATTCTTCTAAAAGCATTGGTAATTCTTCTGTTTTATTAATTCGATGACCGTGTGCACCAAAACTTTCAGCATATTTTACAAAGTCAGGATTTGAATAATCAAGCCCGTAAGATTCAAACTCCATATCCTGTTGTTTCCATTTTATCATGCCGTAAGCACTATCATTTAGAATTATTACTGTTAGGTCAATGTTTAATCTGACAGCTGTTTCTAACTCTTGCGAATTCATCATAAACCCTCCGTCGCCATTTACGGAAATTACTTTTCTGTGTGGATAAATTATTTTTGCAGCAATGGCAGACGGTAATCCCGCTCCCATAGTTGCAAGTGCATTATCAAGTAAAAGTGTATTGGGTTTATAACATTTATAATTCCTCGCAAACCAAATTTTATATATACCGTTATCAAGAGTAACAATTCCGTCTGCAGGCATAACGTCGCGAATAACTTTTACAATTCTTTGCGGTAATACAGGAAATCGTAAGTCTTCAAAATACTTTGAAAGATGTGTATCCACTTCCTGCTTGATTTTATTGTAATAAGAAAAATCCCAATGTGGTTCGTGATTCAATTGTAAAGTTAACCTTTCAACCGATGAAGAAATATCACCGACAACTTCCAATTGCGGAAAATAAACCACATCAATAACAGCTGGGAAAAAATTTATGTGAATTACTTTTGTGCCCTCTTCTTCCATAAAGAAAGGCGGTTTTTCAATAGTGTCGTGTCCAACATTAATAATCAGGTCTGCATGTTCAATTGCGCAATGAACAAAATCTTTTGAAGAAAGAGCGGCAGTACCAAGAAATAAAGGGTGTTTTTCGTCAACAACGCCCTTACCCATTTGTGTATTAAAGAAAGGGATTCCTGTTTTATTAATAAATTCTGTTAAAGCTTCACTTGTTTTTTTTCTGTTGGCGCCCGCACCAATTAATAATAAAGGCATTTTTGAATTCTTGATCATTTCAGACGCTTTTTCAATAACTTTAATATCAGCTATTGGTCCCTGCATAGAGTGAACCTTCATTAATCTATAATTAACTTGCTCAGCTGCAATATCCTCCGGCAATTCAATATGCACGGCTCCCGGTCTTTCTTCCTCTGCAATTCTAAATGCTTCACGTATAACCGAAGGTATATTGTTACCGTTAACAATTTGGTGAGTGAATTTAGTCAAAGGACGCATCATATCAACAATGTCAACAATTTGGAATTTACCCTGCTTACTTTTTTTAATAGGCTTCTGACCGGTTATCATAACCATCGGCATAGCTCCCAATTGTGCGTAAGCAGCAGGTGTGACCAAATTAGTTGCACCCGGACCTAATGTGGAGAGACATACTCCGGGTTCGCCTGTCAATCTTCCGTAGGTTGCAGCCATAAATCCCGCACCTTGTTCATGACGCGTAAGTATCAATTTTATATTTGAATCTTTCAAAGAATTAAGAAAATCGAGATTTTCTTCACCCGGTATTCCGAAAATATATTTAACTCCTTCGTTTTCTAAGGCTTTAACAAACAGGTCAGATGATTTCATAAAATTAACCTCTAATCAAATTAGAAATTGCGGGTATACGAATAACGTTTTGTTGGATTAAATATTATCACATTATAAAATTTAAGATAAGCAATAATTTTTTTATTATGGATATATAAAAATCTGAGCTATACCATATAAATCACGTCAGAAGTGTTAGTAGGATAAGCATAAATCATTCTACGGATTTCAGACACCGGTATATTAAACCTAATTGCCATAGCGAATATATTTATTACTTCCCCTGCATGTGAGCCGAGTAAATGCGCTCCTATAATTTTTCCGGTATCTTTTTCAACTAAAGTTTTAAAACCGCTGTATTTTTCAATGATCCGTTTTGAGGAATACCACAAATTAGTTTCTTTCTTTTTAACCTTAAATCTCAACCCTTGCTTTTCAGCTTCCTCTTCAGTTAAACCAACAGAGGCAATCTGAGGAATGGTGAACGCAACACTCGGCGTACCGTTGTAGTTCGCTGTTTTGGAATTTCCTTTTATAATATTGGAAGCTGCAATTAAGCTTTGACTGCCTGCAACCGGGGTTAAGGGTAAACCTTCAGTATCCGCAACGTCTCCGGCTGCATAAATGTGCGGGTTAGAAACGCTTTGGAGATATTCATTTACCTTGATGCCTCTTCGACTCCATTCTATATTCGCAACTTCCGGGTTCATGCTTTCTATAGCCGGAGTGCGACCGGCTCCGTGAACAACCATATCCGTAATAACATTTTCTTTATCACCGGATGAAGTTGAAACAACCAGTTGACTACCATTTTTTGAAATAGCTTCGACAGCTGTGTTTAGTTTAAGTTTAATACCGGCTTCAAGCGTAGCTTTGGTTAATTGATTTACAAGGTCAGGATCAAATCTTTCCAGAACACGCAGACCACGGTGAATGATTTCCACGTTCGCTCCTGCGCGAGCGGCAATATGTGCAAATTCCATTGATATATAACCGCCGCCTATAAAAACAATATTCTCCGGCAAATCATCAAGCTCAAGAAACTGATCACTGTATGTTAGATACCCTTCGCCGGGAATGTTTAAGGGTGCGGGTTTTGCGCCCGTGGCTATATGAATAAATTTTGACGTTAATTCTATATCACCTAATTTAATGCTCTGTGCGCTTGTAAATTTCGCTGAACCATGGAAAGTATCAATACCCGCTTTATGTAAATGTTTTTCTCTATTTTCAGGAACCGGGTCAGTAAATGATCGTTTAAATACCATCAGATCCTTCCAATTAATTTTCAGATTTTGAAAATCAATTCCTCTTTCGTTCATACGCTGCGCCCAATCAACAACTTCTACCGCGCCGACGAGGACTTTTTTAGGATCGCAGCCCCTGTTAGCGCAAGTGCCTCCGTATGGTAGCTCGTCAACAACAGCGACAGACATTCCGGCAGATTTACATTTATATGCAACTCCCGAAGCCGCAGCACCTGTTCCTATTACAATAATGTCATAAGTATTCATAATTTTTAATTCCTTAAATTAATTTCATTATTCAATTATATCAGAATCAATTACTTCCAGGATCGGACACTCATCGGTTGAAACCGCCTCGCACAAACATTGATTGATAAGCTTAATAAGTACACTTTCAATATTTTTTAGGTCATTTATTTTTTTTCTGATATCTTCCAACTTATGCTCGGATAAATGTTTTACATCACCGCAAGTTGCAGTTGATTCAATTTTCAGTCCCAATAATTCTTTGATCTCTTTTAAACTAAAACCAAGTTCCTTTGCCCGTTTGATAAAGTGTAACCGCTTTAGATCTAAATCATCATAATAACGATAACCCGATTCTTTTCGTTTTGGTTTAGGCATCAGTTTGATTTTTTCATAGTAGCGTAATGTCTCGACGTTTATGCCCACTTTCTTGGCTACTTCACCGACTTTGTAATCTATCATTTTATAAACCTATTATTTCTTAATACAAATATAAGCCCCGTAGTATGGTACGGAGTCAATTGGTTTTTAAAGTTAATGGAAATTTTTGAATAATGTTAGTGATTATGATTAATTAATGATGAGTTTCATTTTAAATTCAATTTGTTTAAGAGAACATTTGCGCAAGTGTTCAAATGTTCTTATATTTGCCTCATGGAAAAAGGAAAAGTAATACCGGTTTGTGATGTTGAGATAATTGATGAAAAGAAAGTTGAAGCAGCTAGGGAGAAAATCGAGAATATTGATCAAGTTCTAGGAATGGCAGATATTTTTAAGCTTTTAGGTGAACCAACTAGATTAAAGATAATACTGGCATTAGAAAATAGTGAACTTTGCGTCTGTGATTTAGCTGCGACAATTGATTCAACTGTATCAGCTGTTTCGCATCAGTTAAGACTCTTGAGAAATGCAAGATTAGTTAAATACAGAAAAGCGGGCAAATTGGTTTACTATTCTGTTGAGGATGAACATATAGATAAAATAATTGAGCAAGTTAAAGAGCATATTGAAGAATAATGAAACTAAAGGTCTTAAATAAAATAATCAACATTAGTTTGATCGTGATCATGATTAGTCATCTAACCTTCTTGCATAATATTTTTCAAGATTATGTTCTGTGCAATGGAGTTGACGGTCATGTTACTGTTGAGAATATAGATGAGTCTGCTGCCTGTTCAAATTCCTTTTCCTTTGCAGCATCAATTGCGGTAGGGCAAAGTATTTATGATGTCGATAATTGCCAAGATACTCGACTTGATGAAAACTGCATCGATGAAGATGTATTTATTCCCAAAGATAAAGTTGATCTTAATGTAGATCTAGCTAATACATGGGAAACCATTACACCAACCGAAAACGAATTTAAAATTTATAAATCTGTAGATAAAGATTTATTTAAAGAAAATCACATACTTAAAAATTATACTACTGTTTCACTTCTGATTTGATACAAATCCCCAATATCAAATTCTCTTAATACATAATTATTATTCAAGATTTAACAAAGGAGATTTTATGCACAGAAAAATGTGTATTATTTCTGCTGTAGTATTCTTGACCATATCCACAATACTAACAGGTCAAACCGACAGCAGGAATTCATTAACAATAGAAACGGCAGTAAGTAAAGCGCTTGAGAACAATCCGACTTTAAAAGTACTTATAAAAGAAATAAGTGCGCTTGAGGCAGTGAAAATTCAAAGCGGTCTGATGCCCAACCCTGAATTATCGGTTGATGCCGAAAACCTTTTCGGGAAAGGTGATTTCGTTGGATTCAACGGTAGCGAAATTACAGCGCAGGTCAGTCAATCCATAATGCTTGCCGGTAAGATCAGTAAACTGGAAAAGGTTGCTGAAATGAATGTATCATTAGCCGAATGGGATTATGAAGCGAACAGGCTTATAATAATAACAAATGTTCGGAAAGCATTTAACCAAGCGCTGGTAGTACAGCAATTAATTAAAAAGAATAAAGAACTAATAAAACTATCGGAAGATCTACTGGAGAATATCAATATGCGCGTTAAAGCCGGAAAAATTTCCTTGGCTGAAGTATCGCGTACAAAAATAATAATAAATTCGCTGCAGATAGCGTTGACCAAATTACAGTATGAATATGAAGCAGCAATTATGGAACTGAAAACATTGATTTATGATCCAACATTTTCTTTTACTGAGTTAAAAGGTTCATTTAAATACTACTTCGAATTACCGCCTTATGATACTCTTTTGGTTCAATTGGAATCAAACCCAAATCTGAAGAGATATGAAAGCGAATATGCCAAACAAAAAGCAGTGCTCAGTTATGAGGAATCGAAAGCAACACCGGATTTAACTTTGAGTGCCGGATATAAAAGATTAAATGAGATAAGTGCGAATACATTTGTGCTCGGTGCATCAATCCCTCTGCCCCTGTTCAATAGAAATCAAGGTTCAATACAAGAAGCGGAAATAAGATACGATCAGAAAAAGGTAGAATTCGAATCTACACGGAATAGGTTAACACTCCGGTTGAATCTGCTATATAATAGATTGAATACTTTATTGAAGACTGCCAATCAGTTGAAAACAGAATCAATTCCCGAAACGGAAAAAGCATTCAAAATAATTAAGGAAGGTAACCTCGTAGGAAGATTTGCGATCCTCGATGTACTTGATACACAGCGGACACTGTTTGAATTACAGAATCAATATTTAATTGTTATCGGTGAAATACAATCAGTAAAAGCTGAATTAGAAGGATTAATTAGTAAGGAAATAAAATAAAGGATAATTAATATGGAAAACAAAAGTAAATATATCTTTCTGATAGTAGGAATACTCATTGGGGCAATAATTGCATACGCTGGAGTGTTATTATTCAGTAGTTCGGCATCAGAGAATAAAGTAAACATTGAAAACGAATATAGTGAAGAACTCGAGCATGAAGGTGAAGAACATTCCGAGTTTATAAATATTTCAGACAAGGTCATGAAGGAGTTTGATATTGTAGTAAAGACAGCCGGTCCCGGAAAATTAACGGTTCATAAAGATCTTACGGGAGAAGTTGTTCCCAACCCTTACAATGTTGCTCATATAGTTCCAAGATTTGCCGGTATTGTAAAAGTTGTTTATAAAAAAATAG
>JAADIB010000411.1 GCA_013151565.1 Chlorobiota bacterium | reverse complement strand
AAATTTATTTTTCATATTTTTAATTTGTTAATTGCTAAAGTTAAAAATTCTGCTCTGTATAAGCAGTATATTTAGTTCAAATTTATTTTGCAGACACTTTTACAGTTCCCAGGATATTAACGCCATACTTACCATCTGCCGTTGTCCACCAAGGAGTATCTCTGTTTGCTGTTCGGACTGCATAGCGTGAATCTAACCGAATACTTTCATCAGCGTCCGGCATCCATAATCCAAGCATATACTCACCGCCCTTAATTTCCGTCAGTGAGATATTACCTTTTATACTGTGCGTTAAAGGTTTGTATTCTAAATCACCCGGATTAAAAGGCTGCCACGTTTGGGGATCAGCATCAGTCTTTTGTTTCAGTACAAACTCGCCAGATGTATTTATCAGAACAAAATAAACGGGACGCGGATTAATGAATGTAGCAAAACCCCTGTTGATCAGCTCAACTTTAACAGAAATCGATTCGTTACTTGATACTTGATTCTGGAAACTAGCGTTCTGTAATTCAATGCGATAGCCAAGGTGGTCTCGGATATATTCAAATTCAGTCCGCTCAACCGGTTTGCCCTCATAATTTCTAAAATATCCATCCGATATAGGAAGATTCTCATTACGCACTTCTTCCTCCGCCAACGGTGTTTCCATCCATCGGTCAATAGAATAACGTTTCCCCTCGTATCCGGAATAAGAATGAGTAATACTAAAACTTGTAAAATGATGAAGACGTAAACGCGATGCTGCTCGTAATCCATCTATCTTACCGCCTTGATCAGACCAGAAAAGCTCACCATCAACTGCCATATAAGGACTTTCCTTTGTAACTATATCAAATTCGGGATTGCCAGGATTTGCATAAAAAGGAGGTTCAGTCCAAGTGCCGCCATCTGACTTATTTGCTAAAAAACCGTCATCCGCAAACCCAAGTCTGGCTGCAGGAACTCCGGTAAAAGCATTTGCCGAATCAAGTATCACAGAACTATTTATAACCGGATCTTCCAATACCCAGCGTTTATATTTAGGCATTACCCTCAACTGTATCATCCTATCTTTCGGTAATACTTCAAGTTCTTTAGCAATGATCGCCGCCAGCCCGAAATGATCTTCTTCAAGATAATTTGCAGAGCTGTGCCATTCACCCCATGCTCCAACAAATCCAGCCTGCAAAACATAGATAATATCTTTGTTGTGCTGAATAATTGGAGCAAGCTGATCGATATGTTTAAGGATCGTTTCAATTGTCGGACCTTGTTCCCGCTTCATACTTTTCTCATAGACAAATCTAAGCAGAACTTTTAACCCCGCTTCTCGAACACGGTTCAGACTTCGCTGAAGCAGAGCAAGTTTTTCTTCTGAGATCGGCTTATCATAATAATCCGTTAAGTAGCAATAAGCTTGGAGCAAAGTTATTCCATCCGCTTCATAGCGACGGGCATTCATTAAAAACCAATCATCGCTGAAACCGCTCGTAGCCCTGCCTTTTAGATAGTCGCCTATCCCCCACATATTGTCGCCTGGTGGAAGTCCAACAAACGATTCATGACGAAAACCACGCTCGGGATTGCGCAGCCCACTTCTGCCGCCGGGATCATCCGGACGAATACCGTGATATTTTATGGTTAGTATTTTCGAATCTGCTTGTGCAGTTATACTATTTGTAGCAATTAATAGTAAAATAAAAACAACTACCGCAATGTATATACTGGATAGATTTTTAAATTTATTGTTTTTCACTTATTTCATCTCATTCTATTTCTTATCAAAAACTAATTCAACATTGTCTTTAATTGGATACTATAAAGACAGCTTCTTCCATTCCATCAACCAATCTAAAAAAACCTTCTCCTTCATCGACAACTGAAGAAGTTTCAGTAACCGCATTCAAATCTTTCGGCAGCCTTATTAAACTTGGCAAAGAATTTCCATCAGAGAAGTAAGAATAACTTCACATGTTTTTGGAGTGATTGCTTTAATTTCTAAAGTTACACGTCCAGTTTTTGTGTAAAGATTTTTTAATTCAATTGTTTTATTTGCTTGTAACCAGCTAAAAGGAACAGCAGCAAGAAGAGTAATTCCCTTGTCAGATTCAAAATAGAGAGAGTTGAGCATCATATCAAGCATTCTCCCATCGCCGCTGCCATTTGGCTGCCAAGGAGTAAACGCCGGATTGCGCCTGGAGAAGCGCTCCTGAACTTGGTATGTATCATGAGTCATGCCGTATTTGAAGTTAACTTGTGTTGCTGCAAAAGCTTTCTTCCATTCCCCAAGCGACAAGTAGATATGCTGCCAACTATATTCTGCCGTTCCAATGTAGGCGATCTCTCTATCCATGTTCCCCATAAAATAGCCAACTGCTCTGTTCTCTTCGTAATATTTAATAAACTTGCGAAAGATTTCTGAATCAAGTTTAATAGCGCCTGTGTAACCTAACTTTGCAGAGCCGCCAACATTTGCGAACTTTTTGGTTATAACCATATCATCATCATCGGTCATTATTTCGCGTTCGATAAATCCATTCGGCTGCGCTAATCCTTTAACAGCAACTGCAATATCCGCACGATATTGTTCTAATTCTTTTCGAAACTTTGGTGCATCTTTATGCTCAATTTGTTCAAGAAGATTAACGGTTTTTTCCAATCCCCAGAATGTAAAACCATCCGTCATTGAAACAACATAACCAATATCTCCATCTGTTGCCCAGCCAAACGGCATAAGTCCATAGTACAATGGTCTTGTTCCATCAGGATTAAGTTTACGTGTTGCTCTAATTTCACCAACTATCCATTGTGAAGCTTTAAGGATTTTTGGTAAATATTGATCTAAAAATTCCGCATCATTTGAATAGATATAGTAGTCAGAGGCTAGCGCTAAAGCTGCTCCTGTAGTGTTCATCCATTTGGGTCCGGTAGTTCCAATGGAACCCTCCGTACTAGTAACTCGACCTTCAGGCGGACATCCAGCATCTTGAAGACTAAAAATATAATCAAGAGACTTTCGAACTGGCTCAAAAAGTCCTACACGCAGCATTGGACGCAGCATGTGAACTGCTTCCCAAACCCACACAAAGAAACGTTCAGAACTGCCTCCGGCATTAAGTTTTGTTTATCGGGATATTTTACCATAAGCTGCAGAGCAGAAATTTGTAATTGAGTAAAAACATCCTGCCAATTATCCAAAGGAAAATGTAATTCTGTATTCTCTTTTGTAAACTGATTTTTAAAGTGGGCTAAGGCTTTCTTTTTATTCTCTTCTGCAGATGATCCTTCCAATACTGAGAGGTGTTTATCGGTAACCTTACTATCATTCGTTAGAAGTGCTATAGAAAATGTTCTATGCTCACCAGGCTGTAATTCTGCTTGAGCATGAATTACATTTTTCACATCCTTTAACATCATACTGGGTAGTACATAATAAGGATTATGTCCACCCCACTTTTTATTGAAGTCTTTTTCCTCAAAATGCTTTTCGCTCTCCCATTCAGTGTTCATAGTACCCGGAACAACTTTTCCAATATTTGTGTTTCCCTTGATGATCGAATTTCCGTTAAGCTGAATTTTATTAGGAGGCAGCCATCTGCTTGCATCAAAATTAAATGGGAAATAATGATAACTGAACATTTTATCTTCTCGGTAAAAATTTATTTTCGTCCGAACATCAACACTTCTACTTTTTTCATCTTCATTACGAACTGTAATTTTCATCCAAAGCAAACTCTGCTCTTCATCAATAGCAGTGCATGAATATTCAATTTGATAATCTATATCCCAAGCAA
>JAADIB010000464.1:768-4402 GCA_013151565.1 Chlorobiota bacterium | reverse complement strand
CTTTATCGGCGCGGCAGTAGTTATAATAATTCCTTTGATAGGCATGATAATTCAGAGTTTAATGATCTACTTTTTCCCGCAGACCGCAAAGCGAAAAGGTGTTATTGACGTAATAAAATCGGTGGCAACTAGAGGTGGGTATATTCCATTCCGCACAACATTGTTTCATACAATCGCTCCGGCAATCTGTATGGGTTCGGGTGGAACAGTCGGACCGGAAGGACCGGCTGCACAAATCGGCGGCGGTGTTGCCAGTAAATTGGCTCAGCTTTTCGGACTTTCGGATCAGCGTAAGCGAATGTTCACTGCGGCTGGTGCCGGTGCAGCAATTTCTGCAGTTTTCAATACTCCGTTGGGAGGGATATTTTTTGCGCTCGAGGTTATCCTACTTAATGATTTTCATGCCGCAACATTTTCCGCGCTTATTTTAGCTTCGGTTTCTGCAAGCGCTATATCACGCATATTTCTCGGGGATTCACCAGCTTTTCAATTTGATTCAGCCATTGTAGGACCGTATGAGAATTATTATTTATTCATTATTCTAGGACTAATTGCCGGGATATTATCTCTGCTCTATATAAAGTATTCTTCAATAGTGAACGATCTTTTCAAAAAAAGATTGAAAAAGAAATATCCCCAGTGGCTGCTGATGTCCGTTGTTGGTTTGATCGTTGGGATATCGGGTTATTTTTACAGCGATGTTTTTGGAATTGGGTATGATACAATAAACAGGGTTCTTTCAGGTTCTGTTATGTGGCAGCTTGCTGCCGTTCTATTAGTATTAAAATTTGTTTTAGTTCCTTTAATATTAAGCTCAGGCGGATTTGGGGGCGTATTTGCACCGACTCTTTTTATGGGCGCTACTTTCGGTTATCTTTTTGCTCTCTCACTAAATTACTTTTTCGGGATGAATGTTGACACAACAACTTATGTTCTAGTTGGAATGGGCGCTGTGCTAGGGGGAATTAATTCAATTCCTATTTCATCAATTATAATCATTTTCGAAATGACAAAAGATTATCATTTTATACTGCCTTTAATGCTTGCAGTTGTAATAAGCACTACTATTGTTCAGTGGCGATTGAAAGGGTCCATTCAAGCTAAGCACTTAGAGGAAGAGGGTTTTCAACTTTCATCCGGAAGGAATGTCAACATATTAAAATCGATTTTAGTTAAGGATGTAATGCATCCCGATATTTTTATGGTGCCTGCAAGTCTGCCGGTTCCCTCGCTTATAAGCCAATTCGTTGAAAAGCCTTATAACGTGGTATATATAACAAATCCTCAGAATAAAATTATTGGGGTAATAACCGATAACGAAATCAGACCGATCATCACAGAGTATGAAACACTTAGCAAAATGTTGGTTGCAAACGATATTGCAATACCAAACGTAGTAACAGTAAATGAAAATGATAATCTTGATTATGTTTTCAAACTGCTGGGCAGCAGCTCCATTCATCAATTTCCGGTTAGTGACAGCAGCGGGAAAATTATAGGAACAATTGAAAGGCGGGATGTAATTGCCGCCTACAATAAAGCTACAATGAAAATGAATGTTAGGGATAGCTTTGCAACCGAATTACGTGCTATTGATAAAACCAACGTGTCCAAAGTGGCTGACGGATATTCGATAATTGAAAAAAATGTCCCGCATTCTTTTATCGGCAAATCAATGATAGACCTCCGTTTTAGAAATGCTTACGGACTGGAAATATTAATGGTAAAAAATAAAGCCTCTATTCTCTCCGATGACGAAGATGATAAAATAATTATTCCAGATCCTAATTATAAATTCACTCATGATGATGTTCTTGTGTTATTTGGTTCGGATGAAAATATTAAAAAGTTTAGCGAGCTGTATTAACTTATTAATCCCCTTTTAAAAAACGGGTCACAGAGTTTCACAAAGGAAACTCAAAGGACACAGAGTAAAGTGAATTGGTATTAAAGCAGATTATTTCTTCTTCATAACGAATTCATCCAGTAATTTGATCTTTGTGCCCATTTCACTTCTCGAACCCTCTTTGGGAAATGAGCCATACATTTTTACAATTACTGAATCTTTACGGACATCAAAGACCGTATAGTTAAATGCTTTGTATCCAACAAAGTTTTCTGAGCGTTGAGAATTTTTACCCGGACCATAATTATAATCAAGAACTTTGTAATAAGTTGTTGCTTTCTCATAAGGCAATTCAAAACGAATTGTAGTATCCGCATCGGTTTCCGGTGTTGGATTAAAATTATATAGCGGCGCTCCGCTGCTTCCTGTAAGAACTTGATAAACGCCTTCAACTTCTTCTCTTCCGTATGTGTGCTCGTGTCCGCAAATATGAGCATCGGCGTTATATTTTTTCATTAACGCCCAATATTTATTCCGCTGCTCCAAATACCATAACCGTGTTGAGTCCATGGGCAAAGTTAAGTTCTTTCCAAGATTTGGTAATCCATCTCTCAAATGCCCGCCAATCGGGAAAGGCATCTCATGTGAAAAAGTAAAAATGTGCTCTACTCCTCTTCCCCGGGCAGCTTTAAAATCTTCTTCTACCCAATCCAGATCCTTTATGTAATGCCAATCACGCCTGTCATCTGTTGAGTCGTTAGGATCACCGTAATACCAATGGTCTGAGTTGATCATACAAAAATGTGAGTTTTCAAAATCGAAAGAATATGAAACCCCTTTCTGCCCTGCAGGTCCGTTCATAAAAACATCCGGAAATACTTCTTTAAAATTATCGATATCCTTTGGATTCCTTACTTCATGATTTCCTATAACAGGCCATATCTTAGGCCAAACCATATTTGGATTATTGTACAGCGGAGCCATAACTTCTTTCCAGTGTAAAAGCTCTCGTTTTGTCCTAGCCGGATCATCATCATGCCCGTTAACCAGATCACCGGTAACAACAAGAAATTTAATATCAGGATTTGTCACCATCATATGAGTGATAAGAGCCGTGACTACAGGATCATTAACGCCATTAAAATCACCGCGGCTATCGGATAATGCGGCAAACTTAAAACCCTGTGCAAAAGTACTGGAAATAATCAATGTAAAAATTAAAGTAGTGAATCCATATTTATTCAAAAACATATTTCTCCTTTTCAGTGTTACACATAAACAAAACTATTATTTATAAAAACCTTCAAGGTTTTTATATTTACTCTAAAATTAAGTAATACCTTTTGGGCATTCAATACTACATTTTTATAACTTGAAACCTTGAAGGTTTAACTCGTATACTAAGACCAAATTTGATTGCAGACAAATAAATTATGTTAAATCTGACAAAATAGTTTTATGTTTTTCTAATGAACTTTGCCAGTCGGCTAGTTTGGCTTTTTCCTTCTCAACAACTTCAGCTGGAGCATTATTGACAAATTTTTCATTTGCCAGTTTTTTACTCACTCCAATCAGCATTCCTTCCAAACGATTGATCTCTTTTGTGATTCTATTCCGTTCAACATCCAAGTCAATTATCCCTTCAAGTGGAACAAAAATATCGCATCCTTTTACAACTGACGAAGCGCTGCCTTTCGGTTTATCGATAACTTTATTTACTACAAGCTTATCTACTTTTGCGATAGATTGAATATATTCCTGCTGAATTTCAGAAAGCGATCCTGTTTT
>JAADIB010000464.1:0-712 GCA_013151565.1 Chlorobiota bacterium | reverse complement strand
ATATTTCGGATTGCTGTTATTACACCTTGAATAAAATCCATTTCCTTTTCGGCACTTTCGTCAATCAAATTAGAATTCTGGTTTGGAAATTCGGAAACGGAAATTGATTCGCCTTCTTTTCTTTCATCAAGCAACTGCCAGATCTCTTCTGAAATAAAAGGCATAAACGGATGAATGAGTTTCATAATTTCTGCGAAAAGTGATAACGACCGTGTTAATACTGCGGCT
Organism: Chlorobiota bacterium; assembly: GCA_013151565.1. Classification (GTDB taxonomy): domain Bacteria; phylum Bacteroidota; class Ignavibacteria; order Ignavibacteriales; family Melioribacteraceae; genus SZUA-22. The sequence goes on along the minus strand of JAADIB010000464.1, from coordinate 484 downwards.
TTTACCTCTTTGTCATCAGAGTACATTCTGTTCTTGCTTAGTTCAATGTACCAGTCACAGAAGTCATTCCAGACAAAACCGTAAATGATCTTCGTTGCGCCGTTCACATCAAAATTATCCAGCGCAGTTTCAAACCTCTGCAAAGTGTTTTGGAATCTCGACATTATCCACTTGTCGGTAAAATCAATATGTTTGTCAATCAGTTCGTCTTTTAATTCAACATCTTGAGCGTTCATTAAAAGAAAGCGCGCAGCGTTCCAAATTTTATTTGCAAAGTTTCTGCCGAGCTCGGTCTTTTCCGTGCTGAATAAAACATCCTGACCTAACGGCGCAATATAATTGACTGTAAACCTAAGAGCATCGGCGCCATATTCTTCTATAACATCAATCGGGTCGGGTGAATTGCCGAGTGATTTGCTCATCTTACGTCCTTTTTCATCGCGGATAATTGAAGTAAAATAAACATCCTTAAATGGGATATCAT
>JAADIB010000465.1 GCA_013151565.1 Chlorobiota bacterium | reverse complement strand
TTTGAGATTGATCCGAAGTTAGTAAGAGGTTTGGATTATTACACGCATACAACATTTGAAATTGTAAGTGACAGTGTGGGAGCACAGTCAGCTTTATGCGGCGGCGGAAGGTATGATCTCTTGGTAAAAGAGATCGGCGAACGTGATGTTCCGGGCGTCGGTTTTGCTGCCGGTATCGAGAGGATATTGTTAGCCTGTGAAAATGAAGGTGTACTTCCGGAAAAGAAAAACAGAATTGATTACTATATTGTTCGTCTCGACAAAGAATTGAATAACGAAGTTTTTGAAATTGCAACAAATCTGAGAGCAAAAGATCAGACTGTTGAAATTGATTATACACTCCGAAGTGTAAAAGCACAAATGCGTGAAGCAAACAGATTAGGCGCGGAAAAAGTTCTGATGGTTGGCGGTGAAGAATATGAACGCGGAAAAGCTGTGCTTAAGAATATGAACACAGGCGAGCAAACAGAAGTTGAATTATCCGAATTTTTGAAAAAGTAATTTGGATTTTTAATGCAGAAGATAATCGGACGTAAACCGGTCTTGGAAGCTTTAAATTCAGGGAAAGATATTGACCGAATTATTTTATCTTTCGGACAGAAGGGCGATATAATTGATTCAATCAGAATTGCAGCGAAAAAAAGAAAAGTAAAACTCACACAACTATCTCCACAGAAATTCAAAGGTTATGAAAAAGGGCTGAACTCGCAAGGTGTAATTGCCTTTATCAGCGATTATAATTTTTGGAAATTGGATGCACTGATAAATCAAGCCAAGAAAAATGAAGATCCGTTCATTCTGATCTTGGATGAAATCCAGGATACTCACAACATAGGCGCGATTTTTCGTACTGCGGAATCGGTTGGCGTTGACGGAATAATCATCACAACCAGAAACTCAGCGCCGATAAATGAAACGGTTGAGAAAACTTCTGCCGGAGCTATTTCTCACTTGCGAATTTCACCAATCATGAACCTCCGACAAGCGATGGAGACTTTAAAGGAAAATGGATTCTGGATCATCGGCTCTTCCTTAACGGAAAGGTCAAAGTTGTACACAGAAGTTGATTACAACACCGGACCTATTGCAATTATTGTCGGGAATGAAGAAAAGGGAATCAGAAAACACACCGCAGAATTTTGTGATCATTTAGTCAGAATTCCAATGCAGGGTAAAGTTCAATCGCTTAATGTTTCTGTTGCAACCGGAGTTTTGTTATTCGAAGTTTTAAGGCAAAGAAGTAACTAAAATTCTGCATTAACTTTATTCAAGAAAAATTCAAATAAAAAACAAATTGAGAATTATTAAATAAGTACTTATATTAGTACTTATATAATAACAAGAAGGTAATACAATGATTGCAGCAAATTATACAGAATTTAGAACTGACCTGAAAAAATATCTTGATGAAGTTGAAGAGAATAATGAAACCTTGATTATAAAACGTAAAACGGGTAAAGGTACAGTGATAATTTCTCTTGATGAATATAATTCAATAATGGAAACGGTTCACTTATTAAGTTCTAAAACAAATGCTGACAGATTATTTGAATCTATTCAGCAAATGAAAGATGGTAAATCTTTTACAAAAAATTTAATCGAAGTCGAATGAGAATAGTATTTTCAAAAAACTCGTGGGAGGATTATTCCTCTTGGCTTAAAGAGGATAAAAAAATGCTTCAAAAAATAAATGAGCTAATTAAGGATATTCAAAGAAACCCGTTTGAAGGTAAGGGAAAACCAGAACCCCTGAAATATGATTTAAAAGGTTTTTGGTCAAGGCGTATTGATAGAGAACATCGATTAGTTTATAGATTTGAAAACAAAGAAATACTTATCTATAGTTGTAGATATCATTATGATAATTAAAAAAATGAGCAGCATACCAAAAACTATTCATGTAGCAACAATTTTATCTAGTATAATCGGCGACAGGTTAAGTTAAAGTTTACTAAATTCCTCATGATATTTTACAATTCCACTTATTCTAGAAAGCGAGTCTCTTTTCAACTCTTTTATCATGAATACTTCTTTGGGAACATCATATTCGGAAATCAGATCAAATCTAGTTGATGGAACAAATCCAAACTTAGGATAATAATTTGGATGACCTAATACAGCTACGGCAGCATAGTTTTCCTTTGCACAATATTCAAGTCCTTTTTCTATCAGCGTGGAACCAATTCCTTTGTTTTGGTAATCCGGCAGCACTGCCATTGGAGCTAGACCTGCAATTTTGATATCGAAATTATCCATCGTCATCGGAGTGAATAAAATATACCCAACCAATTTATCATCAACCTCAGCGACAAGTGAAATTATCGTAACTCCGCTGTCACGTAATTTATCAACTAAATCAGCTTCAGCGTCAGTTTCGAACGCTGTAGAATTGATTTGGTGAATTGTAGTTATGTCATTTGGTGTTTCTTTTCTGATGGATATGTCTATCAAGAATCCTCCAAAAATAGTTTATTTTTTTTTATTTGACAATAAAGAAATTACATCTTATATTTGCAGTAATCCAGTTCATCTGGAGGTGGAAGGACATTCGTGCCTTTGCCCCGCTTAGCGGGGTTTTTTATGGTAGTTTTTTAATTCCATATCCATCAATGCCTGATTTGCCAGAATAGAATTTATTTTTAATAATTTCAATTATTTGATCTCCAAACACATATCTTTTCCCTTCATCAATCTCATATTTCCTAAAAATAAATCTTCTTGCTGGATGCGCGACGAGATCTGCTAATTGCAGTCCAGTAATATTCAGATATTTAGGTTTAACTTTTAATTCTTTACTCGTTATTCTTTTTTGTAACCTATCCGGTTCGATGAAATGTGTTCCATTTTCAATAATTTTTCTAAATGATTTCTTTAACCTCATATCTTCCTTTCCACCTCGGGATTCTATCATTACATCTCCAACCGCATCTTTAACTTCAAGATAAAAAAAGAATCTTTCTATTATTATTTCCATACAATAGTGATATGGATCATATCTCCAAGTAGAATAACTCTCTGCATGTTCTAATTTATCAATTAAGACGGATATCAATTTATAATTTAATTTTGATAAAAGATTTAGAAAATCCTCATTAAATTTCTTGTTAATTTCATCATCTTTCAGTCTTT
>JAADIB010000100.1 GCA_013151565.1 Chlorobiota bacterium | reverse complement strand
GAAATACACACTGCAACTTAATCAATCTGGAAATTTTTGTCAAGATTGAAATTTTATTTTCAATGTTAAGTGATGTTAAGTGAAACGATAACCATCAACACACCCTTCGTTTTTAACCTAATTTCACTTGTCGAGTACGATATGCGAAATTAGGTTAAAAACGAAGGGTGTGTTGGTGGTTATCGTTTCACTTAACACTATCTTATTTTTCAGTCTGATTCACTCATTATTAATGGTTTTTTAAAATAAAATTTCAATCTTGACAAAAATTTCCAGATTGATTAAGTTGCAGTGTGTATTTCTTAAGGAAACGTTATGAGTGATGAAAATAAAGTAATAAGTGAAGTTACAGACTCTGAATATAAATGGGGGTTTGTTACAGATATTGAGGAAGAAGAATTTCCTAAAGGATTGAATGAGGACATTGTAAGAGCAATTTCTGCAAAAAAGAATGAACCGGAATGGCTGACAGAGTGGAGGCTAAAAGCTTTCAGAAATTGGCTGAAGATGGTTGAACCCAAATGGGCAAAAGTAAAATATCCCGAAATTGACTTTCAAAATATAAGATATTATTCGGAGCCAAAAAAGAAACCGCAATTAGCCGGGCTGGATGAAGTTGATCCGGAATTATTGAAAACTTTTGAAAAACTTGGTATCCCGATTGAAGAGCAGAAAAAGTTAGCTAATGTTGCCGTTGATGCAGTCTTCGATTCTGTCTCGGTTGCAACTACATTTAAAGAATCACTAAAAAAAGACGGCGTTATTTTTTGCCCGCTTTCCGAGGCGGTTAGAGATTATCCTGATCTGGTAAAGAAATATCTTGGATCGGTTGTTCCGCCAACTGATAATTTTTATGCTGCGTTAAACGCTGCTGTATTTAGTGAAGGTTCATTTGTATACATTCCCAATGGAGTTCGATGTCCAATGGAGTTGTCAACATATTTTAGGATCAACTCGATGGATACTGGACAGTTTGAGCGGACACTGATAATTGCTGATGATAACAGCTATGTAAGTTATCTTGAAGGATGTACTGCACCGATGAGAGATACTAATCAATTACACGCTGCAGTGGTTGAACTTATTGCACATGATAATGCGGAGATAAAATATTCAACCGTTCAGAATTGGTATCCGGGAGATAAGAATGGCGAAGGCGGTATTTATAATTTTGTAACAAAGCGAGCCTTGGCAAAAGGTGTTAACTCCAAAATATCTTGGACACAAGTTGAAACCGGTTCTGCAATAACATGGAAGTATCCAAGCACAATTTTAAAAGGGGATAACTCGATAGGGGAGTTTAATTCTGTCGCGGTTACTAACAATTACCAGCAGGCAGATACCGGAACAAAAATGATCCATCTCGGGAAGAATACAAAGAGCACAATTATTTCAAAAGGAATATCAGCAGGCAGAAGTGATAACTCATACCGCGGGTTAGTAAAAATTGCAAAAGGCGCTGACGGTGCACGGAACTTTTCGCAGTGCGACTCGATGCTTATGAGTAATACTTGCGGCGCTCACACATTCCCTTACCTTGAAGTTGATAATTCAACTGCAATTGTTGAACATGAAGCGACAACATCAAAGATCGGTGAAGATCAGATCTTTTATTTGAACCAGAGGGGAATATCAACCGAGGATGCAGTCAATATGATAGTTAATGGTTTTTGTAAAGAGGTATTCAAAGAATTGCCTATGGAATTCGCTGTAGAGGCAACTAAACTTCTGGCACTAAGTCTTGAAGGAAGTGTGGGATAACGAGAAAGAATTAAAATTATAAATTAGGAATTAAAATGATATCGATAAAAAATTTAAAAGTGAATATTGAAGGTAAAGAGATTCTGAAGGGTCTCAATCTGCAAGTGAATGCGGGAGAAGTCCACGCAATAATGGGACCAAACGGTTCGGGAAAGTCAACACTGGCGAACGTGCTTACTGGGAATGAAAGTTATGAAGTAACAGAAGGTGAAGTAACCTACAATGGAAAAAACCTTTTGGAACTGTCGCCGGAGGATAGAGCGAGGGAAGGATTGTTCTTGGCATTTCAGTATCCTGTTGAAATTCCGGGAATTAGCAATGCAACATTTCTGCAGACAGCCATTAACGAAATTCGAAAATATAATGGCAAGGAAGAATTAACACCGAAAGAATTCCTCGATATGATGCGAAAAAAAGCAAAGGTTGTTGGAATGGACGATTCACTTATCAGCCGTGCAGTTAATGCCGGGTTCTCCGGCGGTGAGAAGAAACGAAATGAAATTTTCCAATTGCTTATGCTTCAGCCGAAGTTGGCAATTCTGGATGAGACGGATTCAGGGTTGGATATTGATGCGCTGAAGATCGTTTCGCAGGGGGTTAATGAATATAAGTCGGATGATAATGCTGTAATTCTTGTTACTCATTATCAAAGACTGCTTGATTACATCGTACCGGATTATATTCACGTATTGTACGATGGCAGGATCATTAAATCCGGTGGTAAGGATTTAGCGCTTGAACTTGAAGAAAAAGGCTATGATTGGATTAAGGAAGGCGAGTTTGATTCTGTAGGGACTCAAGGTTAGGGTGAAATAATGAAAAGTGTTGTTAAAAATAGAAAAGCAAACGACTGGTATGTCTCGCTGGTAGAAAATTTCGAAGCCAAGTTGAATGGCAAAGATAACCTGTTCCTAAAAGATTTGCGTAAAAGCGCAGTTGGCAAACTTGCAGCAGCAGATTTCCCTACGCTTAAAACTGAGGAATGGAAATACACAAATCTAAACAGAGTTTTAAACAAAGAATTTATCCATGCTGCTTCAGTGGAAAAAGTTGAGTTGACCAAAGAAGATATTGATAAGTTCAAAGCTGAGGATTTTGAGTATAATCTTTTGGTTTTTATTAATGGGATTTTTTCGGAAGAATTTTCAGAAGTGGGGAAACTTCCTAAAAACATTTTTATCGGAAGTTTGAATGACGGAATACAATCCGGGAATGAGTTCATTAAGAATTATTTAGGCAAACAAATTGAAAACAAAACAGCATTCGATCATTTAAATGATACCTACATGCTTGATGGTGCTTTTGTAGTAATCCCGGATGGAACCGTACTGGAAAAACCGATTCAGATATTGAACATAAGCGGTCATCCAAATGAATTGACATTTAATACACCAAGGAATTTGATTATTGCCGGGCAAAATGCTCAAGCATCAATCTTCTTTAAGTATGTGGGAATTGAAGGGAGTAAATATTTTACTAACAGTGTTACTGAAATATATGTTGCTGAAAATGCTCTGGTAAATGTTTATAAAATTGAGTTGGAAGATGTTGACTCATATCACATAGAAAGAACTGAAGTATATCAAAAAGCCAATTCAATTTTTAGTCATTATAATTTTACATTTGGCGGGTCACTTGTACGGAATGATATAAATTCAAAGATGGATGGTGAGAATATCGAATGTCATCTAAACGGTTTGTATATTGGCAGAGATGACCAGCATTTTGATAATCATACTTTTATAGATCATGCAAAACCAAATTGCTACAGCAACGAATTGTACAAAGGGATTTTAGACGACAAAGCACATGGAGTTTTCAGCGGAAAGATTCAAGTTGATAAGGATGCACAGAAGACAAATGCTTATCAATCGAACAAAACAATTTTATTATCGAAAGATGCATCTATTGATACAAAACCTCAATTAGAGATTTATGCCGATGATGTAAAATGCTCACACGGTGCAACGGTCGGGCATCTTGATGAAACAGCACTATTTTATATTCTCTCGCGTGGGATACCGGAAGAGAAAGCAAAGTCGATGCTGATCACTGCATTTGCAGAAGATGTTGTTTCTAAAGTTAAGATAAAAGGACTTAAAGAAAAATTAAATCATTTAATATTTGAACACTTAAACCGAGTGGAAGTATAATGGAATTAACTTATGAACATACTGCTGTTACTGAGGAAAAAAGATTTCGAGAATTTGATGTTGAAAAAATACGGGAAGATTTTCCAATCTTAAAACGAATGGTTAATGATAAACCATTGGTTTATTTTGACAATGCCGCAACAACACAGAAACCGAATGTTGTTATTGACAGCATTACAAACTATTACACTTATGAAAACGCGAACATTCACCGCGGTCTTCATTTTTTAAGTGAAGTTGCAACGGAACTTTACGAAACTGCAAGACTCAAGATCAAAGAGTTTATAAACGCAATGTCCGCTTCGGAAGTGATCCTTACAAAAGGAACTACCGAAGGTATCAACTTGTTGGCTAATACTATGTGCCGCGCCGATATGCTGAAAGACGGCGATGAAATAATTGTATCACAGATGGAGCATCATGCCAACATTGTTCCGTGGCAATTGCTTTGCGAGAGGAAGAAAGTAAAATTGAGAGTGATCCCTATTTCTGATGAGGGTGAACTAGATATGGAAGCATATAAGAATTTGATAAATGAAAAGACCAAGCTGGTTTCAATCGTTCATACTTCCAATGCTTTAGGAACAATCAATCCGGTTAAGGAAATAATAGATATTGCTCATAGTGCAGGAATACCTGTCATTATTGACGGTGCGCAGGCTGTTGCTCACCAGAAAATTGATGTACAGGAACTTGATTGCGATTTCTTTGTCTTTTCCGGGCATAAGCTGTTTGGTCCTACTGGCATAGGGGTTTTATACGGTAAGACAGAATATCTCGACAAACTTCCTCCGTATCAAGGCGGGGGCGATATGATAAGAACTGTTACTTTTGAAAAAACTACGTTTGATGATCTGCCGAATAAGTTCGAAGCCGGAACGCCCAATATTGCCGGGGGAATTGGACTTGGTGTTGCGATCAAATATTTGAACACTTTTAATTTTGCTGATATTTCTTCTCACGAGCATATGCTTCTGGAATATGCAACTGAGAAAATGTTAGAAATACCCGGACTAAGAATTATCGGTAACGCAGCAATTAAGTCTTCTGTTATCTCTTTTATTATTGATGGAATTCATCCATATGATATCGGAACTATAATTGACACTGATGGAGTGGCAATTAGAACCGGGCATCACTGTACGCAGCCGATAATGCAGCGATATAATCTTACAGCTACAGCAAGAGCGTCATTTGCGTTTTACAATACAAAGGATGAAGTAGATATTTTTATTAAAGCGCTTTATAAAGTAATCAAAATGTTCAGTAGCTAAATTTTAATTGATGGTAGAGATATGAAAGATCGTGAATTTTTGAAAAAAGAAGTTATTGAAATGTTAAAAACTATATTCGATCCTGAAATACCGGTTAATATCTACGAGTTGGGAATGATATATGATGTGGAAATTACGGAAAGCAATAATGCCATTGTTAAAATGACATTAACCAGTCCGGCATGTCCTGTAGCTGAAAGTTTACCTGGGGAAGTAAGAGAAAGGATCAAAGGAATTTATGGATTGAACGAAGTATTTGTCGATCTGGTTTGGGATCCGCCTTGGAACATGGATATGATGAGCGATGAGGCGAAACTTCAACTCGGCATGCTTTAGGGAATTAGATTCAAATAATAACAATAATCCTATAGAAAGGAATAATGATGTACAATATAAATGTTAAACCACCTATTTATGATTCGGAGGCAATTCAGCCGATGCGCGATGAGCTTATTTATGTGGGATTTGAGGAAATGCGTACTCCTCAGAAAGTTAATGAAATACTTTCTGTTAATGACGATAAGACAAAATTGGTATTTATTAATTCAGTTTGCGGATGTTCTGCCGGCAGCGCTAGACCGGGAGTAACACTTGCTTTGCAGCACAGTAAAATTCCTCATAAATTGGTCACATCTTTTGCGGGTAATGATAGAGATGCGGTTGATTTTATAAGAGAAAAATATCTTGCAGAATATACGCCGTCATCACCAGCAATGGCAATTATTAAAAATGGCGAAACACTCTATCACATGGGCAGACATGAGATAATTGAGAAATCACCAGAAGAAATATCACAAATGTTGATAGAGCAATTCGAAAAATTAGATGGAAGGCAGGGTCCGTCAATTACAAATGAAAAACATGAAATGCTTGTTCATTCAGTATCCTGTGGTTCAAAGATACCATTAAATCAGAATTAGTTAAAATGAAATTCAGTGCACAAGAAGAATATGGATTAAGATGTCTGCTGCGGATTGCCCGTTTCTATGAAATGGGTAAGTCGCTGACCATCCCGGAGATAAGCAGGGGAGAGGGTATAACCGAACATACCACTGCTAAAATTCTGCGGGCTTTACGTCTTGGCGGATTTTTGGAGAGCGAAAGAGGACATCTTGGAGGTTATACTCTTTCGCGTCCTCCTGAAGAAATTAATCTTGGTAATGTATTAAAAGCTCTCGGCGGTAAACTTTACGACGACGAGTTCTGCAAAACACATTCAAAGGGCGATCGCATTTGTACGATCACTGCCGATTGTTCTGTCCGTTCGGTTTGGATACTGATACAAAATTCCGTTGATAATGTTCTGCAGAATTTAACTATTAGAGATTTGATAGGTGACAACATTCTTGCGAAGTCAACAATAAGCGAATCAGTTTAACGAGTTATTAATTTATCTTAAAAGCAGCATCTTTTTAGTCTCAACAAAACTTTTACTCTGTCCCGACGAGGATATTTGTAATCTATAAAAATAAATACCGCTGGCTAATCCATAAGCATTAAATTCTACCTCGTAATATCCAGCGGACTGTTCTTTGTTTACAAGCGTTGCTACTTCTTTACCGAGAACATCGTAAACTTTTAAGGTGACCAACCCACCCCCGCCTACCGGACGGGCAAGCCTTCCGTTTCCTTCACGGAGGGGAAACTTTGCTATGGCATATTTAATTTTCGTAGTTGGATTAAACGGATTAGGATAGTTTTGAGAAAGTTCGTAAGAAATTATATCCTCAGCATTTTTATCATTTGCTGTATTGCTTAATCTTTCCATCAATTGAAATTTAACTGCATCGGCACGAAGAACGGGTCCAACAGTACTTTCACCGGTATCAATTACCTTTATGCCAATTTCAATATTCTTCGGTAAAAAATATTTCCCAATCGAAACCCAAAATCCACTTCCTTCGTTTTGATTTATGTAAACAGAATCACTAACTATATTACCAATCCTAATTTCGTATAAAGCATTATCACTGGAGTTTACAGTTTTCGGCACAATAAAACTAATATCATATAAACCGGATTCTTTTAATTCTGTTTTAAATAAAGCCGATGCCAAAGGATCTGAATTCAACCATGCATATCTGCTCGATACGCCATGAGAAGTTGCAACACTTGTGTGCCACTCGCCGTATTCGGTATAGTTCAGCGAATCCTCATTATCAATAATCTTAAAATAATCTTGAATGTTTGCCGTAATTGGTATTAGGTGTTTGCTGTCAGCCGGATCATCATTTAAAATCAATAATGTATCAGTTACTAAACCGATCTCAGTAAATAAGAATTGGAGATCGATATCAACAGCACTCATTTCGGGAATTATAATCGGATAACTCAATTCTGTGATCAAGGAGTTTTTATTTGTTTTCAAACCGAATACTTTCAACTCGGAAATACCCAAGTTTGATATTGTTAGTTTGTAATTAACAGTGTCATTAATAATAACATCTTCAAATTCTAAAATATTACTACTGGTCGAGATCTCCTTGTCTTTAACTAACGCAGATATTTTTAGAACATCTGCACAGATATTTTTACCAACTTGTCCCGTACCGTTTGCCGTCAATTCAACTGTTATCTGGTCAGATTCGTTTAAGTATTTGGTAGAAAGATAATCCCATTTCATTGGTGTTAGCGGAGAAGTGAATATAACGGTATCAATCGGTTCAGAGTTCTTATACAGAATGTAACTAAAATTCTCAGCAGCATTATCAAACTCCGGAACTTGAATGAAAAAATTATAATAATGTGATTTTGTAATTGTATGATTCCACTTAGCAGATACAAATGAAGAATCAGATAAACTTGTTATGCGGGAATCAGTTCCCCATGAATTTGATGAAGATGTGATCCAATTACCGGCAGTTTCAGTGTAATTGCTGTCCATGTTATCAATGAACGTATCTGCTGGCAGGTAGTCAATAAATTGCATCGACTGATTCCCGAATGTATCACAAACTGTTACTCCAACTCGTACCAATTCATTTTTAACAAAACTCTGTGAAGTTTTCCATTCGTTGTTACTCGTCTTTATGGTTTCAATCACTCGATAGTTGTTGTTGATGTCTTTAACAGCAACAAAAGGTTGAGTTTGAAAAATTGTTTCATCTGTATTGATTGTGAAAGAAACTTTATCACCGCTTGGATTCTCGGTAATCGTTAATTGCGGTGATTGGAAGTCATCGGCTTTTCTCCAAAGCTGCATTGCTTCAACAGCAGTGCAGTATTTAAAAGTAACACCGGGATATCTCGTTTCCATTGCATGAGCAACACTATCGATCTTACCAATGTTATCAAGGAAATCGGTTTCAGGAAGATGCCCCCAGATGCATGCGATTTGATTCTGACCTGTGCTTGCCACAGCAAACATTGAATCTAAATAATCGTTGACCCTGGTTTTCCAGAAGTGAGCGGATCTTACTTGCCAGCCCTTTCCATTACCGGGTTTTTGATAATTTGAATATGATGGATTGTACGGGACCCAAGCAGCCGGCGCTTCTGACCAATCATAAATATTATCGATCGGTTCTTCATCAAATGTTTTTTTGTAGGGATAATCGTTATGAAGACTATAAGGCAAAATTCTTTCATCCAAATAATGCTGCCAGTCATTATCCATATAGTGCCATCCGCTCCGGAATGAAACCGGAAATACTTCTTCCTCTAATAGAAATTGAGCTAGAGTATAATTAAAATCATCCAACGATTCCAAAAATGTCTTTGACTGATTCCACCAGTATACGCCGTCACCGTCATAATCACTCCAAAAAAATGTATGATAATGCAGACTTAATTCGTCTCCATTTTTCGCAACATTATCACCGTGATATTTTTTCATAAGATAAAGCGTCATTGTATTTGGCGTTGGTATGTTTGTGTTGGTCGCATATCTGAAAATATTTCCAGCCATCATCCACCAAGTCATCTTAAGCGGATCTCCATATGAATCACGGAACTGTGCTCTGAATGAGGGGTCCATCACTTTGTATGCATTTCTATCGGGATTTATATAAAGATCAATGTCGTAATAGTTGTCGTGTTTTGCCGTATTCATTCCAGACCAAATCGCAGTGTCAGAACCAAGAACAAGATAAACAACACCTCCGGCGAAAATATGTGAGGAAGTGCTCAGAAGTAGCAGTAATAAAACTATAAATCCGTATAATTTCTTCATGTGTTAATGCTTGTTCAATTTTGAATTTATATTCAAAACTTAATGTTAAAATTTAACTTTTACTATAGGAACTAAATTTTTGGCTGGGGACTACTGATTGTAATAATTAATGAGTATCTAAAAGGATATATTCGATATAGGACTTTATTTAAATCTCCAAAAGAAAGTTAGTCTAACATAAAGATCATTTGTCGGGGTTATTCCATCAACATTTGTATCGTATTTTACGTATTGGATATTTGGCATTATGGAGACATCCTTTACTACTTGGAAATCAATACCGGCAATGAAAAGAAAGAAGCTTGATGTAGAGTCAGTAGGAGTATAAGCTATATCCTCTCCAAATGGATTTGGTTCAAACATTCTATCAACACGACCGAACAATTTTATTTTTTCAGTTATATTTCCAGTAAGGAAAAATGAAAGCACACTTAGATCAATATCTTCTAAGCTATTATTCATGGCTTTGATAACTTGTTGTGAATATTGCAAACCGCCGTGAAGACTTTTTGAATTGTAACCTAAGAATGCTTGAGTAATATATGTATTAGCTTGTCCGTCTCTGTCTGCATAATTACCATAAACTTGTAATACAATTTCTTTAGTTAGCCAATAGCTGAGCGAAAGCATAAAAGATTTTCCTTGATCAATTTCCTGCTTATTGCCTGAGCCATTAGCAATCATCGTATGATATCTAAATGTTCCTTTGCTATCAAATTGACCTTTAAGAGAAAGTCCAAAGTCTCTTGAGCTTGCCATTCTTTGTTCGTCCAATGGAGTTTTTTCAACAGATCTGTATCCCCATATCTTTTCAATCAAATCAAAAGTAGGTGGAGGTGAAATTCCGAAAATCGCTTTCTGATTACCAAATTTATAGGCTAAATAAGCATCCTTCACAAAAGGAACAATTGCACGCGAATTTTCATAATCACCGTTATTATTCATCTCCAGACGTAATCTGCTTGAAAAGCCACTGCCAATATTATAATCATATGTAAAATAGATACGGCGGAACCAAAATCCATCCTGACCTTTTATATCCGGATTATGATGCTCTACATTGTAATAAAAATCTCCAAACATATAACCGCTGAATTTACCGCCGGTTTCATCCTCCGATTTTTGTGCAAAGGATAAAGATGATAAAAAGAAAAGAAATAGGAAAAGTGTAACCGTCTTGAACTTCAATAACTTCATTAATATTTATTAAATTTTTGAAGTTCAAATTTACATAAAATGAAATATAAAATTAAAGTTTATTTACTGCATTCATCAACAAGATAAATAATAGAGCGATATTCTATTCCGCTGTGATATGATAATCCGATCTCACAAGTTTTACTGTTTGAATAACCTTCGTGACAGGACTCTGTAAGCTGAGGTTTCAAATCTTTCAATGCTGATTCGTTTAATTCCGGGAATGTAAAACCTCTATCACCGGCAAAGCCACAGCAATTAACATTTTCAGGAATTATCACATTTGTTGCACATGCTTCTGCAACCTTAATAAACTTATTAGTTAAACCCATCTTAGTTGAGCTGCAAGTAACATGAACCGTAATTGTTTTATCTTGTTTAGTAATATTTAGTTCGTCAAGGAGATAGTCACTAATGAACTCAACAGGTTCGTAAAGTTTTAGTGAATTCCTACTTTTCAATTCAATACGGTTTTTAGTCGTTTGCAGACAAGGAGAAGTATCATAAAGAATTGGATATTTCCCATTTTCTGAAACTCTTGCTAATTCAGCAATCAGCTCATCTGTTTTTTGGTTTCCGATTTCCTTATGTCCTTTACTTAGCCAAGGCATTCCGCAGCAAAGGTTATTTATATTGTTTGGATAAATAATATCGTAGCCTGCTTTTATCAATAGGCGATGAGTGACAGTAGTAAGCGATTCATCAGTTTTACTGCCCTTTGGATTCCCCATTGTTCTGCTAATGCAGCTGGGGAAGTAAACAACTTTCTTTTCATTTGTTTCGGTAATCACTTCAGGCAGTAATTTATCGGCGGCTTTTGGCATCCATCTATTCCAAAGAGGAAAATATTTCCCGAAGAGCTTTTTCTTTGCTCTTGTAAGGGCTTCAACGGTTTTTCTCCCAAGTACTATATGCCAAAAGTGGATAAAATCCAATCCAAATTTCATTACAGAAGTTATAATTGATAAATTATCAGCTAATGCTTTTGCAACAGAATGCCCAAATGGAGAAATATCCTCTGCGCGTAATTCTTTTATCAGTTTGCCTGTATCAATCCCAACCGGACATGAAATAGAGCATAACCCATCCGTTGCACACGTTTCTTCGCCGTAATATTTGAAAGAATCTATAAGTTCATCTTTTCGGTTTGGGTCACTACCAGTTCGAGTAAGTTTTGCAATTTCACGGTAAACTGCAATTCTTTGTCTTGGAGTAAGAGTCAAATCCTTAGATGGACAAGCATTTTCGCAGAACCCGCACTCTATACATTTATCAATTATTTCTCTTGCAGCAGGAAGCGGTTTTAGGTTTTTAAGGTGAATATTGTTATCGTTGTTAAGAATTACACCGGGATTAAGAATATTTTCGGGATCGAAGATCTCCTTGATTTTCTTCATCATCTCGTATGCTTTTTCACCCCATTCGTATTTAACAAATGGAGCCATGTTTCTGCCGGTTCCGTGTTCTGCTTTAAGCGAGCCTTTATATTTGCCGGCAGTCATTTTAATAACTTCGTCCATGAAGTTTTTATACCGCCGTACTTCATTATCGCTGCTGAAATCTTGATTGAATACAAAATGCAAGTTGCCTTCGAGAGAATGCCCGAAAATTATCGCTTCATCGTAATGATATTTTTTAAACAATGATTGTAATTCTAAAGCAGCGTCAGCAAGTTTATCTAGTGGAAAAGCGACATCCTCAATTATACAAGTTGTACCGGTTTCCCTCATTGCACCAACAGAAGGGAACAGTCCTTTACGGATATCCCATAACTTTGAATACTCCGAAGGGACATCAGTAAAATCAACGGGAAGAACAAGATCATAATCGCTTAAACTTTCAGTGATCTGAGTCACCTGCTTCTGGAGTACTTCCTTATTTATTGCAGAGGTTTCAACAAGAAGCGATGTTACGCTTTCGTCCAATGTTTTAAGGTATTCCGGCATTCCCGGTTTATCTTCAACAGAACGAAGCGCAGCTCTATCCATTAATTCAACGGCATCAACCGGTTGTTTTTTAAGTGTGAACACAGCCTGGCAAGCATCTTTCATATTCCGGAATAAGATCAA
>JAADIB010000102.1 GCA_013151565.1 Chlorobiota bacterium | reverse complement strand
GCAGTACGGAAAGTTATCTTAAAATTAACAGCATAATAGCGGCTGCAGAAGTTACCGGAGCTGATGCAATTCATCCCGGTTACGGTTTCTTGGCAGAGAATGCCGAGTTTTCACAGATATGTGAAGAGATGGATATTAAGTTCATCGGACCTTCGGCGGATATGATCCAAAAAATGGGTGATAAAGCTTTCGCAAAAGAGACAATGAAAAAAGTCGGTGTGCCGGTTGTACCTGGTAGTGAAGGCATTATAAATACAATTGATGAAGCTAAAAAAGTTGCGGCAGAAATTGGTTATCCGGCTATATTGAAAGCTTCAGCAGGCGGCGGCGGTAAAGGAATGAGAATCGTTTGGAACGAAGATGAAGTTGAAAATGCATTCCAGACTGCCAGCAATGAAGCTAATGTAGGCTTTGGCAATCCGGACCTTTATATTGAAAAATTCATTGAAAGTCCCCGTCATGTTGAGATTCAGATTATGGGGGATCAATTCGGAAATGTTTATTCTTACGGTGAAAGAGATTGTTCAATTCAAAGGAGACATCAAAAATTGATCGAAGAATCACCATCTCCGGTTATTACCGAAGAAGTTCGTCAGAAAATGTCAGAGGCTGCAATTCTGGGTGCTAAATCTGTTAACTATGAGGGCGCTGGAACCATTGAATTCCTTGTAGATAAAGATCAGAACTTTTATTTTATTGAGATGAATACACGAATTCAAGTTGAACATCCCGTGACGGAAATGGTTAACAATATCGATCTAATTAAGCAGCAGATATTTGTTGCTGCCGGTGAAGAAG
Organism: Chlorobiota bacterium; assembly: GCA_013151565.1. Taxonomy (GTDB): domain Bacteria; phylum Bacteroidota; class Ignavibacteria; order Ignavibacteriales; family Melioribacteraceae; genus SZUA-22. Next base: position 20,983 of record JAADIB010000102.1, on the reverse strand, counting down.
TGAAAGACCGTCCGTCAAAATTAAGCGGACACAGTTTTGAATTCAGAATAAATGCAGAAGATCCGGAAAATGATTTTCGTCCTTCACCCGGTAAGATCACTTATCTTCATTTTCCTGGCGGATTTGGTGTGAGGGTCGATTCTCATATTTACACCGATTATGTGATCCCTCCTTACTACGATTCACTTATTGCAAAACTTATTGTTTGGGGAGTTGATAGGAATCATGCAATTGCGAGGGCAAAACGTGCTTTTGAAGAATTTACGATTGAAGGCATTAAAACAACAATTCCGTTCCATCAGAAGGTTTTGAAAAATAAACACTTTTTAAAAAATGACTATGATACAAATTCTATTGAAAAATTATTAGATAATGAAGTGAGGTAATAATGAATATTCCGGAAGATTATAAGTTTTCTGCAGATCATGAATGGGTTAAAGTTGATGGAAACACGGCTTTAATTGGGATCAGTGATTATGCTCAAGGTGAACTAGGTGATATTGTTTATATAGATATTGATTCTGATATAGATGAAATTGCTGCAAACGAAACATTTGGTTCAATTGAGGCTGTAAAAACTGTTAGTGATCTTTATGCACCGGTTTCCGGCAAGGTGATTGAAATAAATGAGCGACTTGAAGATGAACCTGAACTTGTTAATTCAGACCCATATGGCGAGGGCTGGCTTATCAAAGTTGAATTATCCGATTCTTCGCAAGTTGATAATTTACTTAGTGGAGAGGATTATAAAAAACAGATAGGCGGTTAGCCATCTGCTTTTCTTTTTTTACCATCATTAATTTTTAGTTGAATAATTTATGCAGCATAAAGAGCTGATATTAATTCTAGATTTCGGGTCCCAATACACTCAATTAATTGCAAGACGAATTAGGGAAATTAATGTCTATTCCGAAATCCATCCGCATACATTACCGCTTGAAAAAATAAAGTTGTTGAATCCCGTTGGTATTATTTTATCGGGTGGACCAATGAGTGTCTATGATGATGGCGCCCCGGAAATTAATGAAGAAATTTTTGATCTGGGGATTCCGATTCTCGGTATTTGTTATGGATTACAATTGATCGCTAATAATTTCGGTGGCAAAATTGAGCCTGCTGAGGATAGAGAATATGGTAAAGCAAATATAATCATCCAAAATGAGACCAAGATTTTAGACGGAGTAAAAGACAATTCAGTTGTCTGGATGAGTCACGGCGATTTGATCACAAAAATGCCTGATGGTTTTGCAATCAATGCTACAACGGATAATACTCCCATCTGTGTTGTATCAAACGAAGATAGGAAAATTTACGGTTTGCAGTTTCACCCTGAGGTTGTTCATACTGAAGATGGGAAAACGATAATTAAGAATTTCCTATTCGATATTTGCGGATGTTCCGGCAATTGGACATCATCAAATTTTATAAAATCTGCAATTGCAGAAATTCAGGAACAAGTTGGTGATTCGAGAGTTATCTGTGCGCTTAGCGGTGGTGTTGATTCATCCGTTGCAGCAATTCTTATGAGTGAGGCGATTGGAGATAAACTCGTCTGCATCCATATCGATTCCGGTTTGATGCGTAAGAACGAAAGCCGCGATATTATTCGGATGTTTAAGGAAAGCTATAATCTGAATTTAATCCATGTTGATGCATCGGAGCAGTTCCTTACAAAATTGAAAGGCGTTTCTGATCCCGAAAAGAAAAGAAAAATTATTGGTAATACTTTTATTGAAGTATTTGAGGAAGAGAGTAGAAAACTTGGACAGATCGATTATTTGGTTCAAGGCACACTTTATCCCGATGTTATTGAGTCAGTTCCTGTAAAAGGGCAGTCGGTGACAATCAAAACTCATCATAACGTTGGCGGGCTGCCTGATAAGATGAATCTAAAACTGATTGAACCATTCCGAGAATTGTTCAAAGATGAAGTAAGAACAATTGGTAGAGAGCTTAACCTACCCGCAGAATTCATCGAGAGGCATCCTTTTCCCGGTCCAGGACTTGCTGTAAGAATTATCGGGGATATTACTGAAGAGAAATTGGAAATACTCAGAGAAGCCGATCAAATTTTCATTGATGAATTACGAAGGTTCAGCATTTACAATGAAATTTGGCAGGCATTTGCAGTGCTGCTTCCCGTTCAATCGGTAGGAGTTATGGGCGATGCCAGGACATACGAAAATGTTTTGGCGCTGCGTGCGGTTACTTCTGTAGACGGAATGACTGCTGATTGGTATCCTTTTGCTCCAGAAGTTTTAGAGTCAGCTTCAAATAAAATAATTAGGAATGTACCCGGTATAAATAGGGTAGTTTATGATATTAGTTCAAAACCACCTTCAACAATAGAATGGGAATAACAGAACAATTACATATCGAATCAAATTTTAAAAAAGCCTCTACATTTGTTAGTGAAGGAAATCTTCTCGCAGCAATTCAGATCTATAAAAAATTGCTGCACCTAAAAGATGCCGAGAGAGTTGCTACAATTAAACTTGCTGATATTTATGATCAGCTTGGTAAAGGAAAAGCGGCGATAAATTTATTCTATAGTTATCTGGATAATAATGGAACAGATGAAGAAGTTGTAAGACTTGTTGGATTTTATATGCTGCGTAATTCAATGTTCAAAGAAGCTTTTAAGTTTGTTGATAAGTTCCAGCATATCAGTGACGAGAATATGGAGTACATCAGAAGCTTGCTTTATTTTCATACTAACCAATTTGAAATTGCTCATATCAACTTTAAAAATTACTTGGACAAATATAGCTCGTCAGAGTTTATTCCTAATGTTTACCTTTATCTAGCCAAGACCCATATGGTTTTTAACGAGTACGATGATGCACTTGCAAGTGTGAAAAGGTCAATTGAATATTCTACTCAAATTCCTGAAGCATATAAGATTGAGGCAGAAGTTTATTATCAAAAAGAAATGTATTATCATGCAAGTGAGTCGATAAGAAAAGCAGTTAAAATGGATTCGACAATTATTGCTTGGAAACATTTACAAATAAGAATTCTACTTATGTTAGGAGAACTTTCGAAAGCAGGGATGAATCTTGAAGGGGTTATTGACAACACTCATAAATCGGCAGAACTACTTACCCTACTTGGTCATTCTTATTTGAAACAAGATAAAGTTGAATCGGCAAAAAATTATTTTGAGAAAGCGCTGAAAATCAATCCGGAATATTCTGAAGCTATTGACGGGTTGAAACTCTGTTAAGTTTATAAATCTAATAGGTGGAGGGGATTATCAAAGTAAAAGATCTTCCGCTCGATGATAGACCGAGGGAAAAACTTCTTATCCGAGGACCGCAAAGTTTAACCGATGCCGAACTATTGGCTATTTTATTGAGAACGGGCACGAAAGGTGTATCGGTTATTGAGTTGGCTCAATCCGTCATTCAGAAATATAACAATCTTGCAACTGTTGCTATGCTTAGTGTTGAAGCATTACAGAAGAGTAACGGGATAGGTAAGGATAAAGCCGCCGCATTAGCCGCTGCTTTCGAAATAAGCCGAAGAGTTGAATCACAGAGCAAGTGGTTTTCAAATAAAAAAATAACATCACCGAGTGATATTGCGGAAATATTTATACCGCTATTCAGAGATGAAGTAAAGGAAAAATTTATAGTAGTTTGTCTTAACTCGGCAAATAAAATAATTCGTTACGAAGTTGTTTCTGTCGGTAGTTTGAACAGCAGCATTGTTCACTCCAGAGAGGTTTTCAAAGTGGCAATAGAGAATAATTCAGCCAACATAATTTTACTGCATAATCATCCAAGTGGAAACGAAAAACCTAGTCAGGAAGATATCAAGGTAACGAGAAGACTTGTTGAAGCGGGAAAAATTTTAGAGATAAATGTTTTTGATCATATCATTGTTGCAGGCAATAAATTTACCAGCTTTGTTGATGAAAAAATAATTTAAATTTTTTATGATTATTGTTGAAATTTTTATTTATTTTGTAACATACATCAAAATTATTTAATTAACTAATTATCATAAAAGTAGGAGGAATCCGATGCTGAAAGCAAAAAGAGCATTCACTACTGCTATTGCTGCATTAATGTTAGCCGGAATGGTTACCTTTGTTGGTTGCGGTGGAGTAAGTGAAGAAGATATGGCAAATCTAAATGCTTTACGCTCAGAAGTGAAATCTCTTGAGAAAGAAGCCAACTCGCTAAAAAGTGAGAAGACGAAACTTGAAAGAGAAATCGCAGAACAAAATGCAAAACTTGAACAATGCGCTAAAGAGAAAGCTGAAACTGAAGCTAATTTAGCCAATCGAAACAAATAAACGGAGGATTAAATGAAAAGTTATAAGTTAATAGCTGGTATCTTGGGTTTATTACTTTTCTTCTCTGTTAGCGTAATGGCTCAAGAAGAAAAGGAAATGACTGAAGAAGAATTTCAAACAGAAATGAATAGACTCACAGAGCAAAGAGTTGATTTAACAAAACAGATCAACGAACTTAAAAGCTCAATTGATGAGTTAAAAAAGAAACAAGCAGCATTGCAATCAGTTGAAGATTGTATCAATGAAAAATATGCGCTTGTTGGTGCAACAGAAGCTGATGTCGTAAGATTCAGAAGAGAAGTTGCTCAGTTAGAAGGTCAAATTCAAAGAAAAGAATCACCAAAAGATGATAAACAAGTTGCATTGGATAACTTGAAAGCAAGTAAGTTAAGTGCACTTCCTGAATTCCACAACAAAGTGAACAATCAAATGCAAGCTATGCTAGACGCATGGGAAGAGGCTCCTAAAGAAGTTAACTATACTGTTGTAAAAGGTGACTATCTCTGGAAGATAGCTAAGAAAGATAAATTTTATGGTAATGGATTTGCATGGCCGGTAATTTACAATGCAAACAGAGATCAAATTAAAGATCCTGACCTTATCTATCCTAAACAAGTATTTAAGATTCCTAACTTAACTGAAGACGAAAAAGCTAAATACGAAAAAGCTAAAGCTAATTACAAACCAGCTCCACTTAGCCAATAGTATTTTTCTAAGTCATAGTTTAAGTGGTGAATTTTCTACTTAGATTTTTTGGGTTGTTTCAATATAATTTAGTTTAATATATTGAGGCAGCCCTTTTTAATTAATTGGAGGTTTGTTACGCAGTTAGAAAAAATTCTGAGAATTGATAATGTAGATATTCAATCTTTACTTGGATTCAATGATTCCAATCTCAAACCAATAGAAGAACGTTTCAGCACTATCGTCACCGTCAGAGGTGAAAATGTTTATCTGAAAGGGAAGAGTGAAGAAATTACAGTAATAGAAAAAGTGTTTAAGGAAATGATCTATGTCCTTAATACTACCGATCAGCTTGATCCTTCTGATGTTACTACCATTATCGATTTAACTGGATCTGGAAAAGAGATAATTGATGACGAAGAGTATGATAATATAATACTTTATTCAAAAAAAGATGTTATCAAAGCTAAGACGCCAACCCAAACAAAATATTTCGAAAGTGTAAAGAAGAATGATATCTGTTTTGCTATTGGTCCGGCGGGAACCGGTAAAACTTATCTAGCTGTGGCGTTTGCCGTCTCAGCATTGAAGAAAGGGATGGTGCAGCGAATTGTTTTAGCTCGACCTGCTGTGGAAGCCGGGGAAAGTTTGGGATTTTTACCAGGCGACTTCAGGGACAAGATAGACCCTTACTTAAAACCCTTATACGATGCACTTCAGGATATGCTTCCTTCGGAACAATTACGCAATTACCTAGAGAATGGAATAATTGAAATAGTTCCACTTGCTTTTATGCGTGGTCGTACTTTGAATAACGCTTATGTAATACTGGATGAAGCCCAAAACTCAACCACAATGCAAATGAAAATGTTTCTTACAAGATTAGGTCCGAATTCAAAAGCAATAATTACAGGAGATATCACTCAAATAGACTTACCCAGCAAAGCCCAGAGCGGTTTAATGCAAGTGAAGGAAATTCTTAAAAATGTTGACGGAGTGGGCTTTATCTATTTCAATCGTAACGATGTTGTAAGGCATAAACTTGTTAAAGACATTATAGATGCTTACGATAAGTTTGTTAACGGGAATGGCAATGGCTAAACTTTATTTTTACTCTCTTCCCAGAATTCATCCATCTCGGCTAAAGTAGCATCATATATCTTTCTGTTTTTTTTCTTAAGCTCTTGTTCAATGAATTGAAATCTTTTTACAAATTTTTCATTTGTCTTACGCAAAGCATTAGCTGGATTCACACCTATGAATCTAGAATAATTCACTAATGAAAAAAATAGGTCTCCCATTTCTTCTTCTAATTTTTCACGGTCATTCATTTCTTCCGCTTCTTTCATCTCTTTAATTTCTTCTTCAACCTTTACCCAGACTTCTTCTTTCTTCTCCCAATCGAATCCAACTTTGGATGCTTTCTCCTGCAGTCGGAATGCTTTGTGAAGTTCAGGTAATCTTTTGGGAATACCTTCCAGCACAGATTGTCTCCCTTTCTCGGAAAGTTTGATTGTTTCCCAGTTGCGGGTTATGTCATCATTATTATTTACCTTAACATTGCCGAATACATGCGGATGCCGTCTAATTAATTTTTCAATGATCGAATCAATTACATCATCTATTGTGAAATTGCTGCTCTCTTCGCCAATAACAGAATGAAAAACGATATGCAGAAGCAAGTCACCAAGTTCATCCTTTAATTCCGCATAATTTTTTTCATCAATTGCTTCCACTACTTCGTATGCTTCTTCTAATGTTGCTGCTTTTATCGAATCATGTGTTTGTTCTTTATCCCACGAACATTCATTGCGAAGTCTATGCATTATGTCCATCAAGTTCTGGAATTTATCTCCTGTCACGTTAACCTCAGTTTTATTTTAATTGCTAAATTAGTTTTTTTGTTGAATGCTTCCAAACGAAATTCTTTTTTAATAAGTTTAGTATTGAGATTCAAATGAATTTGAGGTATTACAATGATCGAAGAAAAAATTAAAGAATTAGGATATGATTTACCGGAAGCGCCAAAGCCATTAGCTGCATACATACCGGCAACAAGGATTGACAACCTCGTCTTTACTGCAGGTCAATTACCTATGGTTAAAGGGAAACTGATTGCAGAAGGAAAACTAGGTACGGAAGTATCGAACGAAACGGGGATCAAAGCTGCGGAAGTATCTGCTCTTAATTGTTTGAGTGTTGTCAAATCAGTAATTGGAGATTTGGATAAGATTGAACAGATAGTAAAAGTGACTGTCTTTGTAAATAGTGCAGATGGATTTATAGCTCAACCTCAAATTGCAAATGGAGCATCTGAGTTTTTAGTAAAAATTTTTGGTGATACCGGAAAACATGTACGCAGTGCTGTTGGTGTAAATGAACTGCCGATAAATGCACCTGTTGAAATTGAAATGATAGTTAAAGTAAAGTAATTATCTGATGAGATAAAATTTTAAATAAATCAGTACCGAAAAATGGTATTACTTAGATAAGAAAATTTTGTATATTGTTATAAATGTTGAAGAAGATTTTATTCATATTGTTATTTTTAACCTCAATTTCCTTTTCGCAGTTCAAGGATGGGGATAAAAATGCTCCAACCATTCATGATGGACTGACTGGTTATTCTTCGTCTGGGTTTTTATCAAGTATTTTCAATCCGAATAACTTTCAGATGAATCAAAGTGTAAGTATGTCCTACTCGGCATTTGGTGGTAACGGAGTAGCTTTAAGCACTTATACAAATAGTATGGCGTATAGATTTAGTAATAATCTAAATATCCAAGTCGATGCCAGTTTAGTTGTCTCACCATACAGTTCATTTGGACGTGAGCACCAGAAAGCAATAAATGGTATTTATCTTTCACGCGCTCAGTTAAACTATTCTCCTACTAAAAATATGCATCTGTCAATTCAATACTTAAGCGCTCCTCCCGGTTCGTATTATTATAGTAATAATTTTTGGGGAAGTTCCTACGGTGGGCGACGTTTTGGTACAGGGTTTTAATTCTAAAAATTACTATTTTTACATGTATATTTTTTCTAAGTATTTAGAGTAGATTAGTATAAAATTGACAGCCAAGAGACGAACGAAACCAAAAATAAATCCGCCTGCAGACGTTAGGACTTCCACAATTAATTTTTCGTTGAATATTTTAATATTTCTTCTCGCTGCAGTTATTATCTATTTATCATATTCAATATTTATTAAATTAACTAAAGAGCCTGTAGTTGATTTATCAGCTGACCATAAAGATACTCCTGCCGATATAATTCAGGTTGAAGTTATGAACGGATGCGGGGTGAACGGTGTTGCCGATAGATTCACTGATTATTTAAGGGATAATAATATCGATGTAGTAAAGATCGGGAACTATGTTCAATTTGATATTGATGAAACTATGGTGATAGATAGGATTGGAAATAAAGCCAATGCTGATAAAGTTGCTGAAATTTTGGGAGTAAAAAAGAGCAATGTAATCACACAAATAAATAATGATTACTTTGTTGACGTTACTATAGTTATAGGAAGAGATTATTTTAAACAAACACCAATTACAAAGGAATAAATTTGAATACGAAAGATTTTGCGCAGAGGATTGTACAACTGATCCTCTCGAAAAAGGGTTATGATGTCAAGATACTTGATTTAAGAAAACTGACTCCGATTGCAGACTATTTTATTTTAGCTTCGGGAGATTCTCATATCCAAGTTAAAGCAATTGCCGATGAGGTAGATGATAAGCTGAGAAAAGACGGCATCAAGTGCTATTTTAAGGAAGGATATAATGCGGCAAATTGGATACTGCTTGACTATTTTGATGTTGTTGTACATATTTTCAAAACTGAAGCGCGTGAGTTCTACAATCTCGAAAAACTTTGGGGCGATGCACCGACAGAAATAATTGAAGATGAATTGGAAACTAAAAATACAGATTCGGAGTAAAATTGAAAGAGTATTTATACAAGATATTTAATGAAGCCCAAAATAAATTATCTTACTTGAATGATGTTGATATAACTTTTTCTCCACCGAATCAATCAGACCACGGTGATCAATCAACTAATATGGCGATGCTTCTGACAAAAAAACTGAAGAAGAATCCGCGGGAGATCGCTTCCGAAATTATTGAGAATTTATCAATCGACAAAAGTGTTATAACCAAAGTTGAAATTGCCGGACCCGGTTTCATCAATTTCTTTTTCAGTGCAGAATATCTTGCTAATATAATTCAAAAAATAAATGACCAGAATGAAAATTTTGGGAGATCAGATAAATACAAAAATAAAAAAGCGAATATCGAATTTGTTTCAGCTAACCCGACCGGACCGCTTACGGTAGGGCATGGAAGAAATGCAGTAATTGGCGATACTGTTGCTAATCTTCTCGAATGGATCGGTTACGAGGTTGATAGAGAATATTATTTTAATAATGCCGGTCGTCAGATGCGTGTATTGGGTGAGTCTGTGCAGTTGAGGTATTTAGAATTGCTGGGTGAATCTATTGAATTCCCTGAAGACTATTACCAAGGTGAATATATTAAAGAAATAGCTCAGCATTTAATTAATGAGTATGGTGAGAGTTTAAAAGATGAACCGGATGAAACTAAATTTAAAGAGCGAGCAGAAAAAGAAATTTTTGACGAAATACGTTCTACATTAAGAAGCTTAAATATTGAGATGCAGACTTTCTATAATGAACACTCGTTATATGAAGACGGTAAGATCGATATGATTCTGAAAAAGTTTGAAGAGATGGGGCTTTCTTATAAAAAGGATAATGCAGTTTGGCTTAAGCTGACTGAGATAGGGAATGAGCAGGACAAAGTAATTGTTAAGTCAACCGGAGAGCCGACATACAGGTTACCCGATATTGCTTATCACACTACTAAATTCGACCGAGGCTTTGATTTGATAATTGATCTTTTCGGTTCCGATCATAACGCAACTTATCCCGATGTAATGGCTGGACTGCGTGCACTTGGGTATGATACTGAAAAGGTTAAAGTTCTAATTCATCAATTTGTTACTATTTTGGATAAAGGTGAAGTGGTCAAAATGTCCACAAGAAAAGCCAATTACATTACACTCGATGAACTTGTGGAAGCAGTTGGAAAAGATGTTGTTAGGTACTTTTTCAATATGCGAAGTTTAACCAGCCATTTGAATTTTGATATTGATCTTGCCAAGAAACAATCGGAAGAGAATCCGGTATTTTATTTACAGTATGCACATGCGCGTATTGCTTCAATACTTAAAATGACAAGCGAGCAGAATCTTTCTGAATCGTATGGCGATTTGGAATTGTTGAATACACCGACTGAAATGAACTTGATGAAAAAGTTGCATCAGTTTGAGGAAGAAGTTTTGTACAGCGGAGAAAATTATGAACCGCACAGAATTGCGAATTATCTTGAGGATACAGCAGCGCTGTTCCATAAGTTTTATACTGAGTGCAGAATTTTAGGTACGGAAGAAAAACTTGCTTCTGCAAGAATAGCTCTTGCCATGGCTACCCAAACAGTTATAAAAAATGGCTTAACTATTCTGGGTGTCAGCGCTCCCGATAGAATGTGAGAAGGGCGGAGTTGCAACTGAAAGTGCAAAAACTTTTTCCGCTCCGTTTTTCTTTAATATTTTTGCAATCTCGGAAACTGTAGCCCCTGTTGTAATTACATCATCAACAATTATCACCTTTTTAGATTTAACTTTTCCCCTTTTCCTCAGAATAAATGCTCTGTTTAAGTTTTCTTTTCTCTCTTCAAAATTTAGGGTAGTTTGTGAAACTGTATTTTTTGCTCGCTTCACAAAACTGTTTTTAATTGGGATCTTTGTTTCACTACTCAATCCCTTAGCAATATAAAATGATTGATTGTATCCGCGTTCAATTCTTCTAAGATTAAAAAGTGGAACGGGAATAATAAGATCAGCTTTCCAAGATTTCAGAATATCAATTTTATTGTTTGAAACTTTTTTACCGAGAAAAATTCCCACCTTAAATTTTTTTTCATATTTTAGCGCATGTATGAGATGTTGAAGTGCCCCGCCTTCCTCAAACATATAAAGGGAAGTGTAATCATCAATTAAATTATTAGTACTGAATTTACGCCGGAATTCATTTTGTATTTGAAAAGGGCTTAGCAGTTCAATAGTACTTTCACAATTATTGCAGATGAATTTTTCTTGTGTACTGAGAGGAGTACTGCAGGCGGCACAGAACCTTGGGATTATAAAATCCAAAAACTCAGATATAAAAAGATGTTCCAATCTTGATCAAGTAAATAATTTATTTTTTAGAAAGAATATGTTCCGCAAGTTTTTTGTCTTTAAAATCAAGATGATTAAAAAACCAGACCTTTACGGACTTTAGATCATCAACCGTTAGATTACTTTTGCCAGCTTTAATATTTTGATAAAGCCCGCTTACTTTATTATAGAATCGCTGATGTTCAAGTTTATGTGAAATGAAATTCGGCAGTTTTGATTCATCAATAAGATTTTCTTCAGTTTCAAAGTGATTTTTCAGTTCATCAACAATAAGCTTCAGAGTTTTTTTTATTTGTGTCTTTTTATTTAATTCCAATTCTTTATGCAGTTGGTTAGTTAAATTAACCATTTTTTTATGTTGCTTATCCAATATCGGGATATTCAATTCAACTGCTTTACTCCACTTAATAAATTCCATGGTTTTTCAACTCCATTTATTTATAATAATCCTCTCTGTTTACGTAAGAACCATTCAATAGAAAAGAGAACAATAATTAAAAAGCAAGCACCCACTTATTATTCCAAACATTATATTCTTTGCTTATCGATTCGGTTACTACTTTTGTACTATAGTTGAAATTTAAGTCACTAAAGATATTTTTGTAGTCGGAAATCACAAAGGACTTTCCGCTCGTAATGTTGCTTATTAATTTAAGATAATTTTTATTTAAAACATAATTTATATTTTCTATATTCACATCAGAAATTACAAACTTGCCGTCGGGTCCGTTCTCAATAATATTATCTAATTCAATTTTACTTTTATAATTAAAATTTCCTGCAACGCTAATATTAAGTTTGCCCTCATAAACCCCATTCCCAATACTTTCTAATTCCAAGTTGAAATTCTTATTCCCGTTACTTGCAGTAACTGTGATGCTTGCATCATTTCTGGGTGTAAGAGTTTCATCGTAGATACTTGCGCGGAATTCTATATCATCATTTCGTGCAAAAACTTTTTTTACCGGTGAAACAAAAAATCTTTTATTCTGTTTATAAGCGTACAACCACTTGATTGAATTATTTAGGAAGGATTCTAGGAGCAGGGATGACCTCTTATTGCCATGAAGTTTCCATTTCCAAATACCAAATCCATTTAAGACAATTCTCCTATTACCTCCAATATTATTAGTAATGATCAAAGGGATATCAGTTTCAACATTTTTGATTTTTGAATTCACTAGAATTTGACTTCCCGGTACTGTTGATATTTCAGTCTCTGATTGAAAAATAGGAGGAAGTTCATTCCATAAAGTTATATCACTTTGATTGGATGCAATAAGCGGATCAGTTATAGAATATACTGCCGGTCGAACTTCTCTGAATGCATTTGCATAAGCCTGCAGCTTGAACGGCAGATCAATACTGAATGAGTTCAATTCCCTTTGAGCAACAGATTGCGAAAGAATGAAAAAATATGGTTTCCTTTTATTCTTTACCGCTTTGGTTATATTCGCAATTAATTCCGGGGGTGAATATCGAGTAGGGAAATCAAGCATTATCAATATATCCGATGAATCGATCTTGGCTTTGAAATTATTATTTGGCAAGAATTTATCTCTTGTTATCTGGATAATTTCACTCACCTTCAGATTATCGTTATCATTAAAGATCTTCTTGATAATAGTTAGGTCATAAGATGGCGCGCCGGCAATGATCAGAAGCTTAATCTTATCATTCAGAATATTAACAACAAAATGATATTTGTTATTATCGTATGTTTCTTCGTTGTTTAATTTACTTACTGCGACAAGCAGATTCTTCTCACCTGGTAATTTAGAAGTATAAGTAAATGAAACATTGTTCAAGCCAGATGAAGAAAGCTTCACATTCTGCTGATCGATTAATTTTGAATCTTCATACAAGAAAACAGTAACATTTTTATCAGTTAAATTTTGATTGACCAAAACCGTTCGAATTTCTGTAGGTGTGTTTGCATAGATAAAATCATTGTAAATAACTTTTTTTATTTTCAGATCTGCCTTAGCGGTCGTATCACCAATTGCCACTGTGTAAATGGGAACCCCGATTCGTTCAAAATCTGATGCAGAACTTGAACCGTCATTTATAATTCCGTCACTTAAAATTGTAGCGGAAGCCAGATTGAGCTTTGATTTGTTTATGAATTTCCCAATCTGTTCAAAATTTGTCATGTCCCCGTTAAATTGCAATTTGCTTTCATCCGGATTTAGTATAGTATCTATTGAAGAACTAAAAGAATAATAAAGTTTTTCTCCTTTAACATTTTCTGAAAAATCTTTTAAAAATTTACCGATCAAATTTACTCTATCGGAGCTGTCTCTATGAACAATCGAATGAGAATTATCTACAAAAACTAAGTTTGTCGGTTCTATAGTTTTCGTATATCTTAAAAAAAGCGTCGGTTCAAAAATGAGTAAGATAATCAGCGAGATCGCAACTGCTCTAATTATTATCAGGATTATCTTGAATAATTTTGTCGTTGCCGGAATTGTATATCTATAAATATATAAAGTATAAAGAACACCAAGAATAATAAACAGAAATAAAAGAGGATAACTAATATTTACGGAGAGGTCTATGGTATCTAAATTTGTCATCCAAAAAATAATGCTTTGTTCTTAAACGTTCAGTTTCAGAGTATCGATATCCCAACTTTTCATTTGTTCAAACATCTCATAGTCTGTAAGATCAAAATGGATTGGCGTTATGGAAGCGTAATTGTTGTTCAATGCAATTTGGTCCTTATCATCGTCTTGATCCTGTATCAGAAGTTGACCGGTAAGCCAATAATATTTACTGCCGTATGGATCAACTCTTTCTTCATAGTAATCATCCCACTTGCTGCGACCTTGCTTGGTAAGCATTACTCCTTTAACTTCATCCTCGGGTAAATCGGGTACATTCACGTTCAATAAAGTGCCTGTCTTCAGTTTGTTCGCGCAAACTAATTTTGCCAATTTAGCTGAGAGTTTAGCGGCATATTCAAAATGTTTTGGATGATGATCGGTAACTGATATTGCAATAGCTGGCACATCCATTATAGCCGCTTCACGAGCCGCAGATACAGTTCCGCTATAAATTACATTTATTGCCGCATTCGAGCCATTGTTAATGCCGGAAATGACGATATCGGGTTTTTCTTTCAGTAAGTTTTTAATGCCCATTTTAACACAGTCTGCCGGAGTTCCGTTAACCGCATATCCAAAAAACTCATTGTCAATATAATGTTCGGTAACACGCAGAGGAACTTTCATTGTGATGGAATGTCCCGCTGCACTTTGCTCGGTTAAGGGGGCAACAACTGTTACTTCTCCAATATTTTTCAACTCTTTTACCAGATGAAGAATGCCTTTTGCATTTATTCCATCATCATTGCTTACTAAAATCCTCAAACAAACCTCAATTAAGAATAATTTTTGTAAACAAATATAGTTAAAATTAAATGTAAAGGTTATGCAGAATTCTTGCACAAAAGGACACAAGAACTCTATAAGCTGTGCAGCACCAAAGATTGTAAGTGCGGACTTAAGTTTCCGAATTTTCTAATCAGTAAAAAATTATCGAAGTTAGAAAACGTAATTCTTAGGAATCACAACAATACCTGTACTTGAAACTTTAAATCTTTTTTTGTCGGTTTCAACGTCAAAACCAATTTCCGTTCCTTCAGGTATGGTCACATTTTTATCAATTATAGCTCGTCTTATTCTTGAATGACGTCCGATGTTGCATCTATCCATTATTATAGAGTCCGTGATATATGAATAACTATTTACACGAACGTGAGGTCCGAGGATAGATCTTTCAACTAGCCCCCCGGAAATAATTGTACCGTCTGTAATAAGCGAATTATAAGCTCTACCAACTCTTTCACCTTCATGAGAAATTGTTTTAGCGGGAGGCGATTGAATTCTTTGGGATCTTAAAGGCCAATTTTCATCATACAAATTAAATTCCGGATTAACATTTAAAAGATCCATGCTTGCAGCATAATAACTGTCCAAAGTTCCTACATCTACCCAATAAGGTCTATCCTTCTTATTCTCATCTTCAAATCTGAAAGAATAAAGATTGTAGTTTTCTTTGATCATATACGGAATCACATGTTTACCAAAATCAGTGTTGTCAAGTTTTTTCGATTCCATTTCTTTTAGTACTTTGATCAAAATCTTGGTGGAAAAAACGTAGACGCCCATATTGACAAAGGATAATCCGGGTTTTCCCGGTACTTCGGCTGGATTTTCAGGCTTCTCCAAGAATGATTTTATCTTATAGTTTTCATCAATAGCAATTACACCGAACTGATTGGCTAAACTTGTTGAAACAAATAGTGACGAAATGGAAAGATCGGCTTTCTTATCAATATGATACTGGAGCATCTTTAAATAGTCCATCTTATAAATATGATCACCTGAAAGTATTAAAACGTATTCGCTTTTACCGTCCAATAAGTTTGTATTCTGTTCAATTGCATTTGCAGTGCCGGTGTACCAATTATTAGTGGTTTTAAATTGAGGTGGAATAGAATAAATAAACTCACCTAGTTCAGGATTGTAAATATTCCAAGCTTCGTAAATATGTTTATTCAATGAATCGGATTTATACTGTGTCAGAATATAAACTCTACGCAGTCCTGAATTAAGACAATTTGATAAAGTAAAGTCAATTATTCTATATTTACCTCCGAATGGCACCGAAGGTTTAGAACGGAATTTAGTAAGCGGCATAAGTCTTTCACCTTGACCTCCAGCCAATATCATTGTCGTTGTTTTACGCAGTAGTGAAGATCCAGCATAAGCCATAAACGCCTCTATTTATTTTGAATTAAAAAAAATTACTATTATCGGACAAGTCAATAAATTGTTAAGTTTACAGTATCAATAAAAACCCATTACTAATTAATTATACTCGAGTTGAAAGTCAAGAATAAAATATTAATAATTTTAATTTTATTTATCGTGATAGTTGTTTTTTTCTTTAGCGGAATATACTTTTTATATGGCGATAAACTCGGTATAGTTGGTAATAATCTGCGGTTAGTAGTTGATTTTTCCACTGCTGATCTTTTTGAAGAGAATAAAAGAGAGATCGATATTATAAATTATGATATTGATATCGAGTTGTTCCCAAATAATGAAGAAATAATTGCAACGACAAAAGTTAAAGGAGTGATCAAAAGTAAAAATAAAAAACAGATCGAACTAGACTTCTATGATAATTTTAATATTCAATCGGTACAGCTAAACGGCAATGCAGCAGATTATTATTTTAAAGAGGATCAACTTGTTATTGAGAATAAGGAGATCAAGTCAGATACTTTTGAGGTAAGCGTATCGTATGATGGCACACCCAGAAATTTGGGATTCGGTTCATTTGCGTTTACAGAATGGAATGACAATATCATGGTCTCGACACTTAACGAACCGGTCTTCGCATCAACATGGTTCCCGTGCAACGATACGCCGTTAGATAAAGCACTATTGAATATCAGCGTTACTGCTGACAGTGAAATGGTTTCGGTTTCCAACGGGAAATTGATATCCGTTGAAAAAGAAGGGGAGAAGACAAAATATAACTGGGTTACAGTTTACCCGATAGCAACATACTTAATAGCAATTTATTCTGCTCCGTATCAATCATTCAACCAGCAATACATCAGTTCATTGAGTGATACAATGAACATTGATTACTATGTCCTTCCCGATAAGTTGGAAGATGCAGAATTTGCTTTTGACGATCATCCCTCTTACCTGAAAGTTCTCTCTGACTTGTACGGGGAATATCCGTTTATTAAAGAAAAATATGGCGCGGCTCAAATTACTTGGAGTCAAGGTGCAATGGAGAGCCAAACGATAACCGGTATAGGGACAAATTTTATTAGTAAAGCAAAATTCTTCTCGAGTATGATGCTGCACGAAGTTGCTCATAGTTGGTGGGGAAATTCCGTTACACCAAAGTCGTGGAAAGATATTTGGCTCAACGAAGGATTCGCAACATATTCGGAAGCATTATATTGGGAGAAAACTAAAGGGAAGAGCGCGCTAATTTCAACAATGGAATCATTTAGAGTAGAGAATGATCTGGAGACTCTTTATGCTCCAAAGATGAACATCTTTTCAAAGACGATATATAATAAAGGCGCTTGGGTACTCCATATGCTGAGGAGAGAATTCGGCGATACATTATTCTTAAAAACTCTCCGAAACTATTATCAAGAGTTTAAATACGGCAATGCGGATACTTATGATTTCAAAAAAGTTTGTGAGGAAACCTCAGGGAAAGACCTTAAAAAGTTTTTTGATCAATGGGTCTTTGCCGGTAAAGGCAAAATTGAAATTGATTATAAATGGGATATCAAAAATTCTGAGAACAATAAAAAGGAATTATCCATTTCGCTTGCACAAACTCAAGACGGATATAAATACTATAATTTTCCAATTGATATCTTGATTAAAGAAAATAACGGTAATGAATTTATTTCGACTCATTATATAACTTCAAAAGACACTGTTATAAGTTTTAATATTCCGGATGATTTTTCCTCCTTTGAGTTTGACCCCGAAAATTGGCTTCTGGCGTCATTCAAATCATTGGAAAAATGATCATAAAATGGTTCCTTAAATTCTCCTTAATTTTTATCGAAATTAGTCTTAACTTTGTAATTATTAATTAAACAATTCTGTGAATTGAGAAAAAATTATTATTTCGTCTCTGATCTTCATTTTGGGCTTCTTTCTCATCAAGAAGAAAGAGAACGAGAACTATCTTTTGTTAAGTTTTTGAATTCAATCAAGGAGGATGCTGCCGAGTTGTTCATTCTCGGTGATCTTTTTGATTATTGGTTTGAATATAAAAGAGTTATTCAAAAGGGTTATCATAGAACCTTTACTGCTCTTGAAGACCTTACAATTGCTGGTGTTAAAGTTCACTATATTATCGGGAATCACGATTTTATGCACCGCGATTTTTTTGAAAAATATTTGGATATTGATCTTCATCAAGGTGATATTGAAACCGAAATTGATAATAAAAAGTTTTTCCTTGCTCACGGTGACGGACTTGTTAAGAATGATTATGGCTATTTAATTCTAAAAAAAATATTCAGGAATAAATTTATACAAAATATATACTCGTTAATTCATCCCAATTTAGGGATCAAGATTGCCAGCGGAACGAGTAAAACCAGCCGTGATTACACTGGTAAAAAAGATTACGGTGGTGAAGATGGAATGTTTGAGTTTGCTAAAACTAAAATTGAAGATGGATATGATTTTGTTATTTTAGGACACTCACATAATAGAGAATTTAAAAATTATAAAAACGGGTATTATATAAATCTTGGAACTTGGCTGGACGAACCATTATACGGTCTTTTCAGTGATGGTGAGTTCAAAGTGATTGACTGGAAATAGTATGGAAGAAAAAAGTAAAAAAGAAAAAAAGGATAAGAAAAAAGGCTTCAGATTTAAAAAACTATTTTGGTCTCTGTTCAGTTTTTTAGTGATTGTATTTATTCTTGGAACATTTCTATTTATTCAAAATGTAAGTAACGGATTACCTTCCTTAGAGCAGCTTGAGAATCCGAAACAGAGTTTAGCCTCAATTGTATTCAGTGATGATGGGGAAGAGATCGGTCGGTTTTTTAGGGAAAGCCGTATTGAAACAAGATATGACAGCATTCCAAAATTTTTAGTTGATGCACTTATATCAACTGAAGATAAAAAATTCAGAGAACATTGGGGCGTAGATCTTGAAAGACTTTTCAAAGGAATAATAAACACGGTATTCTTTGGTAAACGGCAGGGCGGAAGTACGATCACGCAGCAGTTAGCAAAAAATCTGTATGATCTTAAAGTGCGTGACGAAAATATATTCGATACGATAACAAGAAAGGTGCGTGAGTGGATAACCGCTGTACAAATAGAAAAAACTTATACGAAGAATGAAATACTTGAGATGTATTTTAATACTTCCTACTTTGGGCGCGGAGCATATGGTGTTGAAATGGCATCCAGGATATTTTTTAATAAGCGGGTTGAGGAAATAAACATCCCGGAAGCTGCAGTGCTTGTGGCATTATTAAAATCGTCTGTAGTTTATGACCCGGTAAGAAGATATAACAACGCTCTGCAGAGGAGAAATACCGTTCTCCATGAAATGTATCAAGACGGTCATCTTTCCGAAGAACAATATAGGGCTTTTGCCGAACTTCCTATTGAAGTTCATATTGATGCATCGAGGAAGAAATTTAAAAGCTCAATTGCACCGCACTATATTGAGTTCGTTAGACGAAAGATGGAACAAATGTCTGATAAGTACGGCTATGATCTTTATGAGGACGGGCTTACAATTGAGACTACGCTTGATACCCGGATGCAGAAACTAGCTAATAGAGTTGTAACCGAACAACTTGCTTTAATTCAAAAGGAATTTGATAAGCGTTGGGATTGGAGAAAGCATAAAAACCTGTTAAACGAGCTTCTTGATAAAGCAATTAAACAGCGCAGCGATTATCGAAACGCAAAAAGTAGTGAAGAAAAAGAAATAATTTATGATAAACTGAAGAAAAATGTTGCTTTTGTTGATTCTGTTCAGACTATCGCACAAACTATTGAAGTCGGTTTTGTTGTCCTTGATTCTAAAAATGGAAATATAAGAGCAATGGTCGGCGGAAGGGATGTTACACAGGGCAGAGGCTTGAATCATGTTACACAGATCAAAAGACAGCCGGGTTCCTCGTTCAAACCGATCATTTATACGGTGGCAATAGATAATGGTTTGTATCCAGCTTACCCAATATTGAATCAGCCGTTTGACTATAACGGATGGACGCCTATGAATTTCGATTCGACAAATGTAGGCGGTTTTCTTACTCTACGTGAGGGCATTAAAAATTCAGTCAACTTAATTGCTGCCAGACTGATAATCGAAGGACACGTTCCTCTTTGGAAAGTTGGACAATATGCACGTAAAATGGGCATTAAAACAAAATTAAATCTTTTCCCTGCAATATCATTAGGTGCTTCTGAAGTAGTTCCGCTGGAATTAACAAGTGTTTACGGTACTATCGCAAATAAGGGAATTTACAACGAACCTATGGCGATATTAAAGATTGAAGATAACAATGGAATTTTATTAGATGCATTTGCACCCAAAAGTCACGAGGCAATTTCAGCGGAAGCAGCTTACGTGATTACAAACATGCTTGAAACTGTTATGAATGAAGGTACGGCTAGACGAATAAGGTCGATACATCATTTCTTGCGTCCGGCTGCTGGCAAAACCGGTACAAACGGAAATTACAAGGATGCTTGGTTCATGGGCTTCACTCCGCAGTTAACTGCCGGAGTTTGGGTTGGGTTCGATGATCCGAGAGTTTCTTTTACCGGAGCATACGGTCAAGGCGCTAAAGTTGCCGCTCCTATCTGGGGCGAATTTATGCGCGAAATATACGACTCTCTTGATCTGCCGATTGAATATTTTGAAGTACCTCCGAGTGGTGATATTGTTACCGTGGCTTTCTGTAGAGGATCAATTTATGAAATGGGAAATCCTCGTCTTTATTCACCTGATTGCAGATCGGGTAAATTAACGGATATCATTAACATCAGAGATATTCCGCCTAGCTTTAATAGGAACAGAGATACTACAATTGTGATATTTGATAAGTATGCATATATAGATACTAATTCGCATGAAGCAGTTGAAATAAAAGAATAATTATAATTAAATTTTAATGCAAAAATTTTG
>JAADIB010000103.1 GCA_013151565.1 Chlorobiota bacterium | reverse complement strand
GCATTGTTATTCCTTTGAATCTGTAATAAATAATTTTTCTCCACCATCTACTACTTGGATATATGTTTCATCTGGAATTAAAAACCATTGACCAGGAGTTAAATCAATATTAAAATAAAGTATTGTAGCATCATCTGTAATCTCAATATTTTTGATCATTAGATTGCCAGCTGTACTAAAACCATATTTCGGATTTTTGATAACTAATTGTGCTTCGAGAGTAACTGATAAAATTAATATCAGAAAAATTATCTTTATAACTTTTTTCATTTCATGCGCCTCTATTATTATGATATTACTTACATTTTTATAACATCCTAAATATTTATATCGCGAATAACCAAAAGAATAACAATGCAGCAGTTTCCCGTACTCTGTAATATAACAACTTTTCCCAATTTAAGTGATAATCAGATTGAATTCCTTTAGCTTTTACGCCGAAAAATTTACACATTTCTATCACTCTGGTTAAATGAAATTGATCGGAGATTATCATGATTTTATTGTATCGCGGGTTTGAGGATAAATTATCATGTATAAATTTTATTTGTTCAGCAGTTGTAGAAGTCTTTTCCTCAACTAACACCGAAAGTTTATTTATCCCGAGTTTCTGAGCATAGTTAAGTGCTGCTTGTGCTTCGCTAACTTCACCAGGCGCATTACTGCCGCACAACTGTATTTTGTAAATCAATTTACTTCTGTAAAGCTGACTCGCCTTTTCAATTCTTCCTTTGAATATCGGACTTGGCTGATCGTGGTTCCAAACGGCTGCTCCAAGAACTACACCGATATTATTACTTCCCGGTTTTAAATCAGCCTGCTTGTAATCTTGAACGGTTGTAAAAATAAAAACCGAGACGAAAACGACAACAAATAAAACTATTATAATTAATAGTGATCTGATATAAACCACATAAGATTGATTGAACCAGAGATTGAACAGCAGTGCTCCTAAAAATATTTGAATAAAAATTCCCGTTGATAATGATAAACCGGTAAGAACTTTTTCAGCAGGATAACCGAACAAGTAATCGTCAACCAATTGGATGTGAAATTTAAAACGAAGATATCCAAATAGCAGCAGCAATAAAGATACTGTTGACAAAATGTATAGCAGAGCTACTGTTGTAAGTGAAAATTCCTCTTTGATGAATAATGATACAAGCAATAACAAAAGGAAGACACCTTCTATAATAATGGGTGCGAGATTGCTTAAATTATTGAATTGAAGGTTATTCAAAGAAATTGAGTTCAGGTCATACTTGATGAGATAGATCATCAATACATTCAGCACTGATAGAAAGAATATATAAATTAAGACGTTTGAGTTTTTTGTATTGATCATCGAAATTAAACGTTTGTTACATAACCGGGATTAATAAAAATTGAACTCGTTTCGCTCATTCCACTCTGCTGAACATCAACATTTACATCAAACACATCAAGAATATTTTCTTTTGTGATCACATCATCGGGAGTACCAAGCAGAAAGACCTTCCCTTCTTTCAGCATAAGAACTCTGTTGCTGTAATACTTTGCCAAATTTAGATCGTGCATTACAGTTATTATAGTCAATCCATTTTGGTCGTTCAATTTTTTCAAAAGATTAAAAATGGAGAGTTGATGTTTAATATCAAGATGGGCATTGGGTTCGTCCAATAATAATATCTGCGGTTCTTGTACAAGCGCTCTTGCAATAAATGCCCTCTGAGTTTCACCTCCGGAAATTTCATTTATCCCCTTTTCCAGGATGTGTTCTAATTCTAAAAGTTTTACTACTTCAAATATTTTCTCTTTATCTTTTTCATTTTCAAAACCCGATATTCCAAGGTGAGGATATCTCCCCATTGCAACAATTTCGTATACGGAGAAAGGATATATTGTATTTGGTATTTGCGGAACATAAGCAATTTTTTTTGCTAAATCTTTTGGTTTATACTGATTCAGATTCTTTCCGTCTAAAATGATCTCCCCGCTATTCGGTTTTAAGTATCCGGTAATGAGTTTGATAAGAGTTGATTTACCTGAACCGTTTGGACCAAGTATCGACAAAAAATCATCCTTCTCAATCTGAACGTTGATCTTATCAAGTGAAAAGATGTTTCTCTTACTGCTGTTATAGCTAAAATCTATATTTGATAAAGATAATAAAGACAAACTGAAATTGAGTGGAATTATTATAAAATGTTTGTGCGAATATAATTAGAAAATAAGTTAAAAGTTGTTTTATAAATCAACAAGGGGAGATGATTGCTCAAGTCCCCTTTTAATTATTCAGCGTTTTGCTCTTTATTTTTCTTGAAAAGATTTCTAAATACTGCAGGAGCATCTGAGAACACAGAATACATAACAGGAACAATTCCCAAAGTCAATATGGTTCCGAACAATAATCCGAAAATTACTGCAACACCCATCGGTCGCCAGAACCCGGCATCTGCACCGCCGCTTTCAAAAGATAGGCTATACATATCAAAACCAAATCCGAAAGTTAACGGGATCAACCCTAATATTGTTGTTACTGCAGTTAACGTTACAGGGCGGAATCTTCTGATCCCCGCTTTAACAGCGGCTTTACTGGGTGTGACTCCCCTCCTCCTCAAAATATTAATATAATCTATCAGAACAATGTTATTGTTCACCACAACTCCAGCAAGACTGATTATGCCAACTCCTGTCATCATGATACCAAAAGGCATTGCCATTACAGTAAGTCCAATGAAAACTCCAATTAAAGAAATGATCACAGCTATCATTATCATCAATGGTTGACTGAACGAGTTGAACTGTATAACCAAGATCATCGAAATACCGAATAGAGCGATCATAAATGCTTTCCCGAGAAAATCTTCCGCTTTCTTCTGCTCTTTGTTCTGCCCGGTGTATTGTATTTTATAATCCGGAGGTAGGTTATATGTTGATAATTTTTCCTGAACTTGCTTCAAAACCGCATTTGCATTGTAACCGCCATCAACATTCCCGGTAACTGTAACAACTTTTTTAAGGTCTTTTCGCTTAATTGCACCAGGACCTTTTGCATATTGAATGTCGGCAACACTGATAAGAGGTACGCTGAATGTTTTTCCCCTTTTATTGTTGTACACTATCTGCATATCATTTAACACTTCAACATTTTCTCGCTGATCTTTTTTCAAACGTACTCTTATATCATATTCATCTTCATTTATGCGATACTTGGATGCAACGAAACCGTTTATAGCAGTTCTTATGCTATTAGCGATAATTGTAGTGTTCATCTCGTACAGCGCTGCTTTCTCCCTATCGATCAGAATTCTAATTTCCGGTTTACCGCTGTCATAATCATCTTTAAGATCAACCAACCCGGGTATGTTTTCAATCTTACCTTCAATATCCTCGGCTAATTTGCCTAATTGATTGAAGTCATCACCAATTATCTCAATATTAACAGGTGCTCCTACCGGCGGACCATGTTCCTCCTTTTTCACTTCTATATCAGCCCCGGGAATATTGACTATCGCATCTCGAATTTGATCAGCAGTGATAAGTGAACTTTGTGTACGTTCATTATAACCTACAAATTGTACTGTAATTGTACTCTTATTCGGAGTGGCTGTTGCTGCATCGAATTTATTATTTGATACTCCCACATTTGAAACGTATTCTTTAACATCAACATCCTTAAATGAAGCAAGCTGCGTCTCAAGATTTTTAGCTATCCTATTGGACGCTTCGATATTCGTACCGCTTGGACTTTCGACATTAATAAAAATCCTTTCAGGATCAACAGTCGGGAAGAATTCAACTCCATGGTCAAATATTAAATATATTTCTATTATCAGTACCAGTGATAAAAATGATCCTGCCAAAACTCTTAACCGAATATTAGTAAAAACTGCAATAACTCCAATACCCAACAGAATACTGATCATCATTGCAACAAACGTTGGTAAAGGCGAAGCTAGAAGCGCGGTAAAAACGAAGAAGAATAGGAAGAACGCACCTATTCCCATCCAATTTCTTTTATTTACTTTTTGATTGGGATCTCTTTCTTCCCCGATCATCTTCGATAAAACCCTTTCATAGAAATCTATTGTAGCCGGAAGAAATTCATCAGCAAATTTATAAGTGATTTTTTTAAGTGGTCTAAGCAGTTTGTCTTTTAGCGTTTTCGATTCCGGGTTGTGCGTTTCTAATTTCATATATTTTGATGCAAGCACCGGATTAATAACCAATGCAACAAATAATGAAGAGGATAAAGTGACGATCAAAGTAATCGGCAGATATTTCATAAAATCACCCACAACACCCGGCCAGAACATTAGCGGAGCAAATGCCATAAGAGTTGTTAAAGTAGAGGTCGTAATAGGCCAGGCGACTTCTTTAGCCCCCAATTTTGCCGCACTAATTAAATCATGCCCCTCTTCCAGAAATTTATACGTATTTTCGATGATCACTATGGCATTATCCACAAGCATACCAAGGGCAAGTATAAGTGAGAACAGCACAACCATATTAAGTGTAATATCAAGAGCCGATAATATAATAAATGATAAAAGCATACTCAGCGGTATTGCCAAAGCTACAAACACGGCATTACGTAAACCGAGAAGGAAAAACAGAACAAGTAAAACAAGCACTAGACCAGAGAAAATATTATTCTCCAAGTTCTTCACTGTTCGTTTAATATCTTTAGATCGATCAACTGTTATTGAGAATGTAACTGACTCAGGTAATTTATTATCATAATTATTTATTATTTCCTTTATCTGATCAGCTATGTGAATAATATTTGAACCGGTTGTTTTTGAGATGTTAAGTGTAACACATGGTACACCATCCAATCTTGCAAATGTTTTTATATCGGCGAATGCATAACTGACGTTTGCCACATCTTTAACATAAATAGGCATTCCGTCTTTCATCTTCACAATCAGATCTTGGATGATATATGGTCTGTCAAATTCACCGGGAACGCGGACAAGAAAACTTGAGTTACCGATATCAATTGACCCGCTGGGAATTGTCTTATTTTCATTTCTGATCGCTGCAATAACATCATCGAAACGAATATTATAATTGACCAATTTATTTATGTCAACATTGACTTTAACTTCTCTTTCAAGTCCGCCGCTTATTTTTACTTCCAGAACACCTTCGATACTTTCAATATCATCTTTCATATCATCGGCAATATCTTTTAACTTTACTAGTCCTTGCGGGCCTGAAATATTAAAAGTGAATATTGGAAACTCGGAGAAATTAAGTTCAATGATCTGAGGTTTCTCAACATCATCCGGCAGTTCAGACTCGGCTTTGTTAACCTTATCCCGTACTTTCTGAAGTGCATCGTCAATATCAAACCCCGAATCAAACTCTACTTTTATATTAGAAAATCCTTCGGTTGATGAGGATGTAATTTCCTTAACTTCGCTAATTGCATTCAATTCCTTTTCTATCGGCTGTGTAACTAGTGATTCAATATCCTCAGGTGATACACCGAAATATGGAGTTGCGACAATTACCACAGGAATTTGGACATCCGGTGATGCTTCTCTCGGCAGTGACATATAAGCTGATATTCCCGCAATTGTAATTACAAAAATTAAGATGAATACACTTGTTCTATTATTAATACTGACATCAGTAATTTTCATTCTTCTTCCTTTTTATTCAACCACGTTGACTTTTTGACCATCAATTAAATTTTGATATCCTATAACAATCAGTTCATCCCCCGCTTTTAATCCTTTGGAGACAGCAACTTCATTTGCAGTCCTTTTAAGGATAGTGATTTTTCGACTTCGTGCTTTACCATCTTCTAATATGTAAACGATATAACCTTCATCAACTCTTGAAATAACTTCAGTAGGAACCAATATCATATTATCATATGTGGTCTGTTGAATTTTTACATTTGCCATTAATTCCGGTTTAAGTATTCGACCCTTATTACTTAAAGTGATCTCTATCGGGAAAGTTCGGTTAACTGCATTAACGGATGTTCCTACAAAAGTGATCCTTCCTTTAAACTCTTTATTAATGGCTTTAACATATACTGATGCACCATCACCCTTTTTAACTGTTTCTACATATTTAGACGGAACCCCAGCTTCGACTTTAACTTTTGCAATATCAATCAGTAATACGATCGGCTGACCAACCGGTGCAAGTTCACCTACATCATAATACTTGCGATCGATATAACCTGAAAACGGTGCATTTATAAAAGTATTGTTGAATCTATCTTTAATTAATTTATATTTCGCTTCCATCTGCTGTAAATTATACTTTGCCTGCAGATATTGGATTTCACTATTTACATTTTCCTTATAAACTATTTCCTGCTTTTCATATGTGATCTTCGCAAGTTCATATTGGGCTTTTGTAGCTTGCAGATTTGCCTCCAAAGCCTCATGATCGATAATTACGATCGTATCGCCCCTAACTACATAATCACCTTTCTCCTTACTGAACTTAATGATTTTACCGCCTTCTGTAGTAGAGATCAATGCCTTCTGATATGGTTTAACAGTACCCACAACAGAAATAAAATCTGTATATTCCGTAGCTTTTAGTTTAAGTGTTTTTACCGAAACCGTGTTGCTTTTATCTTTATTGCTAGCAGTTTCATTCCCACTTTTTTTTGAGCAACTTGTTAGAACAACTAATACAATAATAAGCAGAATTAGAGGTGATAAATATTTCAACTTTGTCATCATATATACCTTAAATTAATTAAATTTTATTTCATCAAGAGCTTTACCCATCAGCATATCCAGTCTTGCATGATTAATACGATAGTCGTAAACCGATTGAAGATAATTGACTTGTGCAGCTAACAACGCTCCGAGTGCATCTGTAACTTCCAATTGTGTTCCCAGTCCGGTATTAAAGCGTTTAATGGCAATCTGATAACCGCGTTCGGCTTCATTCATAGAAGATTTGTAAGCATCCACCTGTTCATGTGATTTTTTTATCTGAAGAATAACATTTTCAAAATTATTTTTTACGGTCTCTTTCGTATTTATTAAATTTTCTTCCGAAATTTTATAATCAATTTTTGCCTGCTCAACTTTAGAGTTAGTAGCAAATCCTCTAAAGATTGGTATTTTCAGCGCTAACCCTATATTAATTGAATTAAAATAATTCCAATCTTTTGGTACGAACTTTTCTTCAAAAGCTTGAACCTGCCAGTTTCCAAATCCTTGAAGTTCCGGTAAATGTTTTGTCCATTCATATGAAGCATTCAGATCTTGTAATTGTGTCTGCAGTTCCATCTGTTGGATTAAATTATTTTTAGCAAGCAGTGAATCCTTTCCAGTCACATAATCAGGCAGTTTAATATCTTCAAAGGTCAATGAATCTAAAATACCAAGTGAGTCATTCAAGTCAATTCCCATAACTAATTTTAAATTATTCATCGCTTGTTTCTTCTGATTCAATGCACCGGTTTTTTCCGGAATTAGGTTCTGATATGTTACATTTGCTCTTATATAATCATACTCCGCAATTAACCCGGCTTTATACATCACATCAGTATTTTTCCTATTCTCATCCGCTCTTTTAATTTGAAAATCAGCTAATTTTACAAAAGCATCAGCAAGCAGATAGGTATAATATGCCTGTCTAACTTTTAGTATTAAATCATCCTCAGAATAATCTGCGGCTTTATCCGATATTTCGGCATATGTCTGAGCTATTTCGACCGCTAAAAACATTGCCCCGGTTAACAAAGGCTGTTCTAATGAAACCCCCGCAGTAAAACTATGTTTTGATCCGATTGGAAAAGTTCCGCTAAAACCGGGAGCTTCTATTCTGAAAACACCTCGTTTTATTGCATTCGTATAATTTACACTACCATTAATTTTAGGAAAAACAGCGTTACCATAAGCTTCGTTTACTTTTTCCTCGGCTTTCTGTTTATTTAATAATGCTTGTTTGTATTCATGGTTTCTTTCAACTGCAATTCTTACACACTCTTCAAGAGATATGTTGCTTACTTCCTGTGCAAACGAGGTGTTAAATACTATAATTAATATCAATGTTATTTTAATTTGTAATTTCATTTCTACCTGTCATTTAATATTTAATACCATTAAATAAAATATCAGTAATAAACTTTGCTTCTTCTTGAATGAATTCTTCTTTTAGTTTTCCGCTAACAAGTAAATCGTAAATATAATTAAAGCCTAGACCTCTAAACAACCTGATAACTCGTTCAAGATCTACATCTCTAATTTCTTTGTTCTCAATTGCTTTTGAAGCTTTTTGAACAAAGAACTCTGTCATTTTCTGTTTGTTATTATCCATTATTCTTGATATTTCGGTTGAAGCGGTAAAAGACTGATGTATTTCCGTAAAAAGAAGCAATAGAAAGGATTCTTTGTTTTCGCGACTAAATCGTATTAAACTTGCTAACAGTTCTTCTACAAAATCATGCAGAGTCACTGTTTTTTCATCTATTTTTCTAATTATTATTTGATGCTGTTCAATTACAGAAGTAATTATTTCCGTGTAAATCTCCTCTTTACTTGAAAAATAATTATAGATAGTCCCTTTGCCAAATTCTGATTTCTCAGCAATTTCATCAAGAGTAGTGGCTTTATAACCTTTCTGTGCAAAAATCTGCAAAGCAGCTTTAATTATTTCGTGCTTTCTAAATAACTTTTCTCTTTCTCTTCTGTTCAATATTTTCTCTTAAAATTAAAATGTTATTGAATGTGACTATATAGTCATATACAAAACTATATATTTTTATTCTGAATGACAAGTCATTTTACTAGTTCTTTGGATAATTTTCTGGCGGGATAAAAAAAAAGGCGCCTTGCGACGCCTTGAAAAATCTATTGTAATTTGAAAAGCACAGGTACAGTAACCTGCACCTTAACAGGCTTACCTCTTTGCTTACCAGGTTTGAACTTTGTACTTTTTACAGCATTCATAGCAGCTTCGTCACAACCGGCGCCTATACCTCTGATGAGTTCCACTTTAGTTACATTACCGTGTTCATCAACATATGCTTTAACAAAAACTCTACCTTGCACACCGGCTCTCTTTGCAATTTCGGGATATACTATTTTTGATTGAATAGCACCAATGCCACCAATAGGCTCGGGCATTTGTTCAACAGCTACAAAGAAAACTGGTTCAGAGTCTTCTTCTTTTTCCACAACAGGAGGGGGCGGTGCGGAAACTATAGCATTTTCATCTAACTCAGATGATTCAATTTCAACATCATCCAGAACATCGTCTGTAGGTGCTTCAATTGGGATAGGCGGTTTTGGTGGAGGAGGTGGTGCTTGTTCCTGTTTCGTTGCTTCTACATCTTCAACATCAATAAGCTCTTGCGGAGCTTCAATCTGACCAACTTTTTTTTCAAATTTCGGAAAGTATTTAAACGCCACTATCATCAACGCAAGCGCAATTATTAAACTAATTTCCCAAACTCTTTGATACTTAAGTTTAAGATCTACTTTCGGGTTTTTCCTAAGAGCCACTATAACCTCCTTATTACACAATTCTAGTAATGAAAATTATAAAATCATTATTGGATTGTCAACTCACAACTACTTTTTTTACATAAATAGTTTATAAAAGTTCCTAATTAAATTCACTTTTTTTATTTTGTTCAATAATCCATTGCGCTACAAGTATTCCAATTAATCCGCCGATAAGATCTGACAAAAAATCCAACCACTCAAAATAGCGACCAGGAATAAATATTTGATGAATTTCATCTAATAATCCATATACAGCAATTATCATAAAAGCGGAGATGCCGGAATGATTATTCAACTTTTTAAACTTTTTCTGAAAATGAATAGCAAAATTAAGTAAAAAACTTAAAATCATGTAAGCAATTAAATGTTTAGCTTTATCCGTAAATATCAAAATAACTTTTGGTAATGACCTTCCTGGTAAACTTGTAAGAATAAAGATAGTTAACCAATAAGCTGCTAACGGTATATATAAAAACTTTTTTTTATGTGTACTAAAAAGATTATATAAACGATTTCCGAAGGAAGTTAATTGCATTGTGTAAATTTTCCATGATTAAAGTTGGTGTAATTCCAAATTCTGTAAACTCATCCAGCAAAAGATCTGCCGATAGACTATGTAAATAAACAGCAGAAATTATTGAATCTTCAAAATTGGTTGACACTGCCGAAAAACCGGCAATAATTCCAGTAAGAACATCTCCTGTTCCAAACTTTGCCATCCCCACATTTCCAGCAGAATTTATAAGTGCATCGCCATTTTTAGTAAATATTATTGTCGGAGCGCCTTTCAAAACTAATGTACATACGTGTTTACGAACAAAGTCTCTTCCATAATTGAGAAGATCGTTCTGTAATTCTGCAACAGAAATACCTATCAGTTGTGCAAATTCTGCATGGTGCGGTGTAAGAACTTTATTTTTTAAATTAATTTTATTCAGTTCAATTTTGCTCAATGCATAAATAGCATCAGCATCAATTACGAATCTTTTATTCCCCGTTTTTTTTAGTATTGTTTCAACAGCTTCAATTGTACCATTTGCTCTACCCAAACCCGGTCCGATTGAGATCAGATCAGCCCAATCAATTTTGTTCTTGAGTTCACTGATATTATCTTTCCTCAATTGTTCTGTCCCGTCGTCCTCGTATGGATAAAGTATTGCCTCATCCAATTTTGGAACAACTAACGATCGAACACTTTTAGGATAAGCAAGAAATAAAGCCCCATTCCCAGCCTTAAGTACGGAGTTAGTTGTTAATACTGCAGCCCCGGGATAACTTCCTGACCCAGCAATTACAAGTACCTTTCCATTTGAATATTTATGAAGAGTTTTCTCTTTAACAGGCAGACCGGCAAATGCATCTTCCGGTTCAACTAAATATTCAGAAACTGATTGTCCATCAAAATATTCCGAACCAATTCCAATTGATCCCTTAACAACTTTACCCGAATATTCATATCCTTTACCATAAAATAAACCGGATTTGAAATCAGCTAACGTAACAGTGAGATCTGCATTAATAATTGTGGAACCTGAAGCTATGTCTAAGTTTAGTCCGCTTGGTAAATCAACCGCTACTTTTGGAATATTAAGATCATTTAAGTATGTGATTATTGATTTATACGGCGCTCTAAGTTCTCCTTTTGTACCCGTTCCTAAAATCGCATCAACTATGACATCACACTTTCTAAATTCTGATAAATCTTTCTGTGATTTATAAATTTTTAATTTAGAATGAGATTTAATCTTGAGTAAATTCTTAAGCACGATATAATTGGTAAGAGCATCACCTTTTAAGTCTGCCTCTTTACCAACAAAGATTACAGTTACATTATAACCAGCATTTACTAAATGTCTCGCCGTAGCAAATCCGTCACCTCCGTTGTTCCCCTTACCGGAGATCACTCCTAAATTTACTGCCGATGAATAGTACTCCTTAATAAAATTAAACACACTAAGCGAAGCGTTCTCCATCAACGCAATACTTGGTATTTTTAATTTTTCGATTGCATATTTATCTGCACTTCGAACTTGTTCCGTATTAAAAAGTGGTATCATTTTTTTACTCGAAGAAAATTAGATCGTCACCAATTTTTTCAATTGAGAGTTTATGTTTTCCATCAATCCTTAATTCAAGCGGAATGTGGTTATCGAAATTAAAAATATCCTCTCCCTGCTGAACGACTACCATTTTTATTGCGTCATACTTTGGCAGTTCATCCTTCAAAACTTCATAATCAAGAAAATATATTTCCGTGTAAAGTTCAGTAACTCGAACATAAGCGCCGTGCAATTGCTTGCTAAAATCAGTAATAATTTCAGAACCGATAACTATTTTTAAGATTTCCGCTTTAAACGGCAGAAGAACTCTATTACCGTATACAAGACCATCTAACTTTTCATTTAATACATCATTTAATGTTTTCATTTAACCTCTCCCATAGAAAAATACCAACCAAACAATTGTAAAGATAGGCAGTAATATTGGAATTGCATATTTAATAAAATAAGTAAAGAAACTCGGCATTCTCAAACCAGTTCTTTCGGTAATTGATTTTACCATAAAGTTAGGTCCGTTACCAATATAAGTCATTGCGCCAAAGAATACCGCTCCAACTGAAATTGCACGCAAATAAAGGGCGTGCATATTTTGGAAATCAACAACTTCTTTTGCCGAATTTACATCAAGTCCGAATTTACCCATCGAAGCGCTGAGGAAATTCATGAACGTAGGTGTGTTATCTAAAAATCCCGACAATCCCCCGGTTGCCCAATAAAAGATTCCTGCGGATAACTCGCTGCCGTAAGCATGGGCTTCATATGCAATCAATTGAAGTGCCGGTATCATAGTTGCAAAAATACCTACAAAGAGATATGCAACTTCTCTGATCGGTTCAAATTCAAATTCATTATATCTGAGAATTTTTTCATCAGCAGTTTTGTATGACGCATACATGACCCCAAACATAATTATTTCTCGTAAACCGATTGGTAATGGAGAAAGGCTAGGAACCCAGCTGATAACACCAGGATCAATAAATACTGAAAGAAGAATTATTCCAAGATAAATCAAATTCTTTCCTCCTTTGAATTCAATTTTGCCGGAATATTCAACATCATCAGTTTCATTTCCTTTATTCCTTATATCAAAGAAATAGAATACGGCAGCTATCGCTAAAACTGTCGGGAGCCAGATATACCAAATATGCTCCACGAACCAGAAGAAATCAACTCCACGCAAAAAGCCTATAAACAA
>JAADIB010000174.1 GCA_013151565.1 Chlorobiota bacterium | reverse complement strand
TTGAACATGTCGGAAATTGCAACTGGCACTTACGAATACAATGAAGAGAATTTTGACCTATTTGATAATGTGCTTAAATCAATTTATGAAGAATTCAAAGTGCTGGCGAATGATAAAAAATTAGAACTAAATTTAATAAAAGAGACGGACGATACAAATATTTCCGCCGATAAATATTCTACATATCAAATATTCACTAACCTAGTTGATAATGCAGTCAAATATACTGAGAAAGGGAAAATTGATGTTGTCATTTATAAAAATGATGACGGTAAAGTATCAGTAACTGTTGCAGATACTGGAATTGGTA
The DNA here is from genome assembly GCA_013151565.1 of Chlorobiota bacterium. GTDB lineage: Bacteria > Bacteroidota > Ignavibacteria > Ignavibacteriales > Melioribacteraceae > SZUA-22. The sequence continues at coordinate 12,921 of JAADIB010000174.1, read as the reverse complement.
TAGCAGAAGAATACATCCCTGATTTATTCAAACCATTTATGCAGGAAGAACAAGGCTACTCAAGACGTTTCGAAGGGAATGGTTTAGGGTTGGCTCTTGTAAAAAATTATTGCGATCTTAATCAAGCATCAATTAGTGTTGAATCTGAAAAGAAAGTAGGAAGCAGATTTACAGTTAACTTCAAATAATTAAATTTTAAGATTATCAACATTGATCTTACTTATAAGCTCAGTCTGGTCTTTTTTGCATGCATGATCTGGATCAGTATGACGAGGTGAGGAACAGTGACCGCCGCCGCAGCAACTTTCTTCGCGTTGTTTATATTTACTAAAATGGAGAGATAAAAGCATCAAACCGATCGCTATAAGAAAAAATAAAAAAACTACTAAAAACTGCAACATCTATAAACCTTTTCTTTTGATCCGCCGAAAGCGAACAAGGGATTAATTCTCCTTCGCTTGCAGCAAAAATTATTATTAACTACTCTATAATGATATCCCGTCTGCTTGCGGCAGAGAGATTCATTTCCGTACAATAAATTTCTTAAAATTATCAGTGTAATTTACAACAAACTCACCATTTTTTCTAACTATAAAATAAACAGGCAGCTTATTATCCAATGCAAACTGATAACCTTTTTTATCGCCCATTACATCCATTGCAGTTGCAAGCCCGTCAGCAATCAAACAAGTTTCAGCTATTACAGTAATTGATGCTAGCTTGTGAGTAATTGGTCTTCCGGTTGTGGGATCAATCGTATGTGAATATCTAACGCCGCCTTCTTCAAAGTAATTCCAGTAATCCCCCGAAGTTGCCATCGCAGAATTATCAAGAGTAATTATCTCTTGTACAGTTGAATTATTATCGGGCTTGGCAATCCCAATACGCCATTTTTCATTCAAAGATTTTTTCCCTTTCGCTCTGAGTTCGCCGCCTATCTCAACAAGATAATTACTAATTCCAAGTGAGGTTAAGTATTCAGAAACTTTATCAACTCCGAAACCCTTTGCTGTCGATGACAGATCACAGTATACCTCCGGTAATTTCTTTTTGACTCTAGGAGGATCAAGAGTAACAATAACATTGTGCCAGCCGACTGTTTTAAGAGCATTATTAATTTCGGAATCTGATGGAACAGCAGTAGGTTTGTTACCCGGACCGAATCCCCAAAGATTCACTACTGGTCCAACAGTAATATCCAAAGTTCCACCGGATAATTTGCTTATCTCAAGCGATTTTTTGAGTACGAATGCAAGATCATAAGAAATAGAAAACCACGATGTATCTCTTAAACTGTTGAATTTTGACAACTCTGAATTCGGCAAGTAAGTTGACATCTGTGCATTCACAGTCTTTAAAATATTACTAACCTCAGATCTTATTTCTTCAACATTCTTCGAAGCATTATCAAGATATTTTACCGAATAGGTTGTACCCATTGTTGTACCGGATATAGCAACCAATTCGTTGTTGACTTTATCACTGCAGGAGATTACTGTAAATAAAATTAGATATGTAATTAATTTTTTTTTCATAGCAAAAGTATAATAAAAAAGGGAGATCAGAAGTAACCTCCCTTGTAGAAAATCTATCCTCCGAAATCATCGAGCATTATGTTCTCATGCTCTACACCAAGATTCTCCAGCATTTTAATAACTGCCGCATTCATCATTGGAGGACCGCACATATAGTATTCGCAGTCTTCCGGAGCGGGATGGTCTTTTAGATAATGTTCATAAAGAACTTCATGTATAAAACCAGTGTACCCAGTCCAATTGTCTTCGGGCAATGGTTCAGAAAGTGCTAAGTGCCAAGTGAAATTTTCGTTTTCTTCAGCTAACTTATCAAACTCATCGTTATAGAAAGATTCTCTGAGACTTCGTGCACCGTACCAGAAAGAAACTTTGCGTTTTGTATGCAGTCGCTTGAATTGATCGAATATATGCGATCTCATCGGAGCCATACCGGCGCCGCCGCCTATGAATACCATTTCAGCATCAGTATCCTTCGCAAAAAACTCACCGTAAGGTCCTGAGATCGTAACCTTGTCTCCGGGTTTTAGATTAAAGATATAAGAGGACATTTGTCCGGGGGGTACATCCGGCATTCTCGGCGGGGGAGATGCAATCCTAACATTAAGCATGATGATCCCTTTCTCCGATGGATAATTAGCCATTGAGTAAGCTCTCTGAATATGTTCATCAACTTTTGAAACATAGCGCCAGAGATTGAATTTATCCCAATCACCTTTGTATTCGTCTTCGATAATAAAATCAGAATATTTTACTGTATGAGGTGGAGCCTCAATCTGGATGTATCCGCCGGCTCTGAAATCAACTGATTCACCTTCAGGTAAATTCAAGATCAATTCTTTTATAAAAGTTGCGACATTTCTGTTCGAGCGGACAGTACAATCCCATTTTTTAATATCAAATACTTCCGGTGGGACTTGAATTTTCATATCGCCTTTTACCGGTACTTGACAAGAGAGTCTGTAATGTTCTTTGATCTGACCGCGTGAAAGTTTTGATGTTTCAGTTGGTAAAACATCACCGCCACCTTCAAGCACCACACATTTACACTCACCGCATGTACCGCCGCCGCCGCACGCAGAAGGTAGAAATATTTTCTGTTCAGCTAGAGCGTTAAGTAATTTTCCTCCGACTGATACGGTAACTGACTTTTCTTCATCGTCATTGATAATGATTTTTGCAGAACCGGATGCAACTAATTTAGATTTAGCAAATAGAATTAGAAGCACCAACGCAATTACAATGATGATGAACATTAAAACGCCAAAAAGTACTAAGCTTATTCCACTCATTAAGATTTCCTTATAATTGTATACCGGAAAACAACATAAATGCTATTGCCATAAGTCCAGCTATAATAAATGTAATCCCTAAACCTCTTAAGCCGGCTGGTACATTACTATATCTCATTTTTTCTCTTATTCCCGCCAACGCTACAATGGCAAGCGCCCAGCCCATACCTGAACCGAACCCATAAACAACACTTTCAGCCAAGTTGTAATCTCTTTCCACCATGAATAGTGAACCGCCGAGAATAGCACAGTTAACTGTTATAAGAGGAAGAAATATACCTAGTGAATTGTAAAGGGAAGGTACATATTTATCTAAGGTCATTTCAAGAATTTGAACTATAGCAGCAATAACTCCAATATAAGTGATAAGACCAAGAAAAGTTAGGTCAACCGATTCAAGTCCAGCCCAAGATAACGCCCCTTCTCTAAGAACGTGCTGGTAAATTAGATTGTTTGCGGGAACAGTGATCGCTTGGACAAAAACAACAGCAATTCCGAGACCGATCGCCGTATCCACTTTTTTGGATACTGCCATGAACGTACACATTCCGAGAAAGAATGCCAACGCCATATTTTCTATAAAAATTGATTTTACAAACAGGCTTAAATAATGTTCTAACATATCAATCCTCCTCTACCTGTTCTGGGTGAAAAGTTCTTAAAACCCAAATAAACATCCCGATAATGAAGAATGCACTTGGCGCTAAAAGAAATAAGCCGTTTCCCATATACCAGCCTCCGTCATTGGTAAGAGGAAGGATGGTAAAACCAAACAATTTTCCGGAACCAAACAGTTCTCGAATAAATCCGACAGCCAAGAGAATAACGGTATACCCTAATCCATTGCCGATGCCATCGAGAAAACTTTCCCACGGCGGATTCTTCAATGCGTATGCTTCCGCTCTGCCCATTACAATACAATTTGTTATTATCAATCCTACATAAACAGAAAGCTGCTTACTTATATCGTATAGAAACGCTTTAATTACTTGATCGGCTATAATAACCAATGATGCAATAATGGTCATCTCGACCAGAATTCTTATACTTCCAGGAACATGATTCCTAATAAGACTTACAAATAAGTTTGAGAATGCAACAACTACGAGCACTGCAAGAGACATTACTGCAGCTGTTTCTAACTTTGTAGTAACAGCAAGCGCAGAGCAAATTCCCAAAATCTGTAATGCAATAGGATTATTCTTGAAAATCGGGTCGAATAAAATCTCTTTATATTTAGACATTTTTATTTTCTCCCTTCAATTTATCGATGAAAGGTTTATATCCTTGTTCACCTAACCAGAATCTAACCAAATGACTTACTCCTCTTGTTGTGAGTGTAGCTCCAGATAAGCCGTCAACTTTATATTTTGCATCGGGAGAAGAAGCATCAACAACACCCTTGATAACTTCTATTCTCAATTTCCCATTTTCGTCATATATTTTTTTATTGATCCATAAATGCTTCCATTTAGGATTATCAACCTCGCCTCCTAACCCCGGAGTTTCTCCATGCTGGTAAAATGTGAAGCCTTTTACGGTATTTAGGTCTTTATCCAGTGCAATAAATCCATAGAGAGTTGACCATAAACCTTTTCCGAAAATAGGAAGAATATATTTCTCTACTTTACCATCTTTCATCACTCTGTAAACTGCCATCGCTTTGGGTTGCCTTTTAATCCCGGCAATATCTTTATCCGCGGGAATATCCTCACCCCATTTAGAACTTGACTGAAGCACTTGTACATTAAATTTATCTATGTTCAATTCATCATCGTATTCAGATTTGGGAATAACGTCACCGGTGGCAAGATCAATTATTTCCGGAGAGATGTTTTCTTTAAAAGTTTTATTCAGGTCTTCTCCCTCTTTATAAAGATCACCCGCTATTAAAATGTTTTTTAAAAGGTCTAATTTCTTGTTCTCTTCCTGCAGGGGTTTTAGTCCAACTGCTGCAGATGAGACCAAGATAGAAGCCACAAAACATACACCCAGTGCAACTTGAAGTGTTTTCTTTATACTATCATTGGACATTTCTTGCAAGCCTCCTCTTGATGTTAGATTTAATAACAAATCGATCGATAATCGGCGCAAAAACATTCATGAGAAGAATTGCCAGCATCATTCCTTCGGGGAATGCCGGATTAACAACTCTTACCAACACAACTAAAATCCCGATGAAGAAACCATAATAATATTTTCCTTTTTCAGTAATAGCTGCTGTGACTGGATCAGTAGCCATAAAAACAGTACCGAATGCAAAACCGCCAAGAACCAAATGCCAAATTGGTGTAACGGCAAACATTGGATTGGTTGAACTTCCCATCCAATTAAATGTTAATGACATTACGATCATACCGACTAAAACACTGAACATGATCCGCCACGATCCGATACCCGTTACTATTAAAATTAAAGCGCCAATCAAGATTGCCAATGTTGAAGTTTCACCCATTGAACCAGGTATCAACCCGATGAAAGCATCCCACCATGAGTATGATAAATGCATTGCGGAATCAGCTAATTGAGCTAATGGAGTTGCCTGACTTAAACCATCAACGGCAATCCAAACTTTATCACCCGATATCTGAGCAGGGTATGCGAAGAATAAGAAAGCACGTCCCGTTAAAGCCGGATTCAAAATGTTCATTCCAACACCGCCGAAAACTTCTTTTCCTATTACAACACCGAATGAAACACCAAGTGCAACTTGCCAATAGGGAATATCGGGCGGAAGAATTAAAGGGAAAAGCATACTTGTAACGAAAAATCCTTCGTTGATTTCATGCTTTCGCACAACTGCAAAAAGTACTTCCCAAAGTCCGCCAACAGCTACTGTGACCAGATAAACCGGGAGGAAATAGAGAGCACCTAATACCATATTTGATAATATGGAAGAAGCATCAAAACTAAGCCCCATCCAACTGAAAAAGTGCTGCTGCCAGCCGGACGGTTCATAACTGCTCAAACCGGAGATAGCAAGATTAGCTTGATAACCCGTATTATATAAAGCCATTATAATTGTCGGGATCAAAGCATAAATAACCATCAACATCATTCTTTTTAAGTCTAAACCGTCCCTTACATGTGATGCTTTATAAGTAACTTCTCCTGACGTGTATAAAAATGTGTCAATCGCTTCGTAAAGAGGGAAAAGCTGCTCTAATTTTCCTCCCTCTTTAAAGTGTTTTTCTTGATTATCTAAAAAGTTTCTGAGGAATTTCACTAATTAACCTTCCTTCTCTATTTTTGTTAAATTTCTTCTTAAGTTTTCCCCATGATCAATTTTTGAAGGGCATACAAAAGTACATAATGCCAAATCTTCTTCATCCAATTCAAGACAGCCCAACTGCTCGGCTTCCTCAATATCGTCAACAGCAAGAGCACGTAACAGATAGTTGATAGTGATATCCAGAGGCATTACTTTTTCGTAACTGCCAATAGGTACAATTGCACGATGCCCGCCGTTAAGCGCCGAAGTAAAGTTGAACCTTTTACCGGGAAGAATAGAAGAGAGCATTACGGATTTGACAGAAAACTTCTTAGGACTTGGATTGACCCATCCGAAGAGTTCACGTTTTGTATCTTCTTCAATAACAGAAACTTGCTGGTGAAACCGACCTAAATATGATAACATCCCGGAAGCTTTGAATCCACTTAATACCGAGCCGGAGATCACACGATTCGGTCCGTCTTTTAATTCTCCTTGTGTCAATTCATTTAAATCGGCTCCTATTTGAGTCTTGATCAATGATGGGCTTTTAACTTGCGGTCCACCGAGAGCAATAATTCTTTCAGTGTTAATTTTTCCGTGAGTAAATAAATAGCCGATCGCTGCAACGTCTTGGGCATTAACGTACCATACGTTTTTGCTAGAGCTGACAGGATCGAGAAAATGTATATGAGTTCCAACCAAACCTGAAGGATGCGGTCCTTCGAATTCTTCCACTGAAATATTATCCGCACTTATTGTTGGGATATTTGTATCAGGTTCTTTGCAAAGGAAAACTTTTGTATTTGTTAATTTGCTTAGTATTGTTAATCCATTCTTAAAATTGTTCTCGTTTCCTTCCAATACTTTTTCTACAGAAGGGGCAAGGGGATTAGTATCCATTGCCGTAACAAAAATTGAATTCGGTAGAGTTTCCGGGTCTGCGACTTTTGAAAAAGGTCTGACTCTAATTGTAGTCCATAAGCCGGATTCAACCAGATTGGTTTTGATATTATCTATTGAGAGATTCTGTAGTTCACTTTCCCGATAAGAGTTGAAAGTTATTTCTTCATTCCCAGCTGTTTCAATCACAATTGATTTGAATACACGCTTCTCACCGCGATTGATCTCTATTACTTTACCCGATGCAGGCGAAGTGTACTTTACTCCTGCTGTTTTTTTATCAGTGAAAATAACTTGACCAAGTTTCACATAATCACCGATAGAGACAAGCATGGTAGGTTTCATCCCAGCATAATCATCGCCTAGTAGAGCAACTTTTTTGGTTTTAATATTTTTTGTAATTTCCTGATGGGGTGAGCCTGTTATCGGTAGGTCTAGTCCCTTTTTAATCTTAAATTTACCCATGAAAGATCATTTTTAATTTTTGAAAGTATAAAGATACAAAGTAAGAACAATTAAAAAAAGATATTAATCTATATTGAAGAATTAATTGTTTTATTTTGTAAAACAATTAGCTAGTTACAGCAATGTATAGTGTGAATTTTGTTATTTCGAAGAATATTTAGTATATAACACATGTAAAATAATTTATGTTTTTTGGATATTTATCCAAATTAAGTTAGGATATATATAATAAAATTCTTTAATATTAAGGAAATATCGTATTTTGCTTGCATTTTTCAAAAACTATTTTATTTTAGTGCAACATTATTTATTACTACATAATAAGTATTCTGATCAACATATCTGATATCAAATCTATCAGATTCAAATGAATAAAATTAAAAAGATATAATTGATTTGTAGTATAATAATACTGAATTAAAAATAAGATAAAGATTAAATGAATAGTGATTTTATTATTCCGCTTAAACAAGGTTTATACGAACCGATTACAGAACACGATAGCTGCGGTGTTGGATTTGTTGTTGATATTGAGGGAAATTCTTCCCATCAGATTGTAAAAGACGGAATACAGGTTCTTGAAAATATGGAGCATCGCGGTGCTACCGGGTTTGATGCCGAAACAGGTGACGGCGCCGGAATAATGGTTCAGATACCTGACCGGTTTTTAAGAGAAAGATGTGAAAAGATAGATATTGAACTTCCTGAACCTGGCAATTATGCTGTTGGTCTGGTTTTTCTTCCTAAACTTGTTGAAGATAAACACAGAATTGAGGGAATGTTTGAGCGCACAGTTAATGAAGAAGGGCAGAAGTTTTTAGGCTGGCGAGATGTTCCTCACGACAGCAATGTACTTGGTCAAACTGCTCGATCTGCTGAGCCTGAGTTAAAACAGATTTTTATTGCAAGAGGAAAGAATACAGAACCGAAAGATTTTGAGAAAAAACTATATGCTATACGAAAAAAAGTATGGCTGAAAATTTCTAAGTCTAATATTCAGCAGAAGCACTATTTTTATATTTGCAGTCTTTCTCCGAATGTATTGGTCTACAAGGGACAACTTAGAGCAATTCAGCTAAGCACTTATTTTCATGATCTGACTGATCCTGAATTCAAATCTGCTCTAGCGCTGGTTCATTCCAGATATAGCACTAATACTTTTCCCACATGGTCATTGGCGCATCCATACAGAATGATAGCACACAATGGCGAGATAAACACTCTACGCGGAAATGTTAATTGGTTCAATGCTAGAGAGCATCTTTTCAAGATCGATTATTTCGGGGATGCGCTTAAAGATATATATCCGATCGTTGCTCCAAGCCGAAGTGATTCTGCAACATTCGATAATGCGCTTGAACTGCTTGTGATAAGCGGACGCTCGTTACCGCAAGCTATAATGATGATGATCCCCGAAGCGTGGAGCGGAGATAAGAACATGAGTAAGGAAAAGAAGGCGTTTTATAAATATCATTCATGTTTGATGGAACCTTGGGACGGACCGGCAGCAATCTCATTTACAGATGGAAGATATATTGGCTCTATACTTGACCGAAACGGTTTGCGTCCGGCGAGATATTGGGTTACAAAGGATAACAAAGTTATCATGGCGTCGGAAGCTGGGACTCTTCCTGTTGATAATAACAATATTAAGAGTAAGGGAAGATTAAAACCCGGTAGAATGTTTCTGATAGATACGAAAAAAGGGAGAATAATTGAAGATGATGAACTCAAGAAGAAATATGCAGGTCGGAAGCCTTATGATAAATGGTTAGAAGATAATTTACTTGAATTGAATTCTCTGCCGGATATTGAGTCAACAAATAAATTTGATGTATCCGAAATTATTGAGTATCAGAAGATCTTTGATTACAGTTTGGAAGATATGAAGGAAATTCTAATACCGATGGCAGTCAATGGAGTGGAGGCAACCGGCTCAATGGGAGCAGATACGCCTCTTGCTGTGCTTAGTCAAAAGCCTCAACCATTATTCAATTACTTCCAGCAGTTATTTGCTCAAGTGACAAATCCTCCTATCGATCCGATCCGTGAAGAATTGATCATGGCGGAGGATGTTTTTCTCGGTCCGGAAGGAAATCTATTAGAAGAAACAGAGGAACAAGCTCACCGTTTAAGAGTTGAGAGACCTGTAATTACGAATGATGAACTTGAAAAGATAAAGTCAATTGATGATAAAAAATTAAAACCTATTACTCTATCGATTTTGTTCAAGAGAAAAGACGGGGCGAAAGGATTAAAGAAAGCTTTGAAAAATCTTTTCCGTGATGCACAGAAAGCGATCAAGGACGGGTATTCAATAATCATTTTGTCTGATCGTGGAGTTGACGAGGATCATGCGCCAATACCATCATTGCTGGCTAGCTCTGGGCTGCATCATAACTTGATACGCAAAGGAACAAGAACAAAAGCAAGTATTATAGTTGAAACCGGTGAAGCGAGAGAGATACATCATTTGGCAGTATTGATTGGATACGGTGCGAATTTGGTTAATCCCTACTTGGCTTTTGATACCCTCAAACTGGAATTTGAAAAAAGGAATTTGGCGGGTGTTGAAAGTTATGAAGAAGTTCAAACAAATTTCTTAAAAGCTATACGCAAAGGTTTATTCAAGATAATTTCGAAGATGGGTATTTCAACTATCCAATCTTATTGCGGCGCGCAGATATTCGAAGCGATTGGTTTGAGTGAGAATCTCATTAATAAATATTTCACCGCAACACCGTCACGAATCGGCGGTATCGGAATTAAGATAGTTGCAAAGGAAGTTTTAAGACGACACGATGCGGCTTTCAGAAACGGGATAGACGATGATGAACTAAGCATTGCAGGAAATTATAGATGGAGAGTTCAAGGCGAACATCATCAATGGAACCCTGATACGGTTGCACTTATGCAGCAGGCGGTTCGCACTAACAATTATAAGCTGTTCAAAAAATACAGTGGTCTCATAAATCAGAGGGAAACAAATCTATCTAATATTAGAAGCCTACTCCAATTCAGAACAAGAAAACCTATTCCTATATGGGAAGTTGAACCAGTATCAAAAATTGTAAAGCGGTTTGCAACCGGGGCTATGAGTTACGGCTCAATCTCGAAGGAGGCTCACGAAACCTTAGCCGTTGCCATGAATAGGATAGGCGGATTCTCCAATACCGGTGAGGGCGGGGAAGACAGTCAACGATTTACTGCTCAAGAAAACGGCGACTGGAAAAGAAGCAGAATTAAACAAGTTGCGCAAGGCAGATTCGGTGTAACGATTGAATATCTCGTCAATGCCGATCAGATACAAATTAAAATGGCGCAAGGAGCTAAACCGGGTGAGGGTGGTCAGCTTCCGGGGCATAAAGTCTCGGTGGAAATTGCGAACACAAGACACACGACTCCAGGCGTCGGTTTAATATCGCCGCCTCCGCACCATGATATTTATTCAATTGAGGATTTGAAGCAGTTGATCCACGATCTTAAAAATGCCAATCCGGATGCGGATATAAGCGTGAAGCTAGTTTCAGAGGTTGGTGTAGGAACAATAGCTGCCGGTGTTGCAAAAGGAAAAGCAGACCACATTCTTATAAGCGGGTTTGAAGGAGGAACGGGTGCGTCTCCGCTTACTTCAATCAAACATGCAGGCTTACCGCTTGAACTTGGTTTGGCGGAAGTTCAGCAAGTTCTGATAATGAACGATCTGCGAGAGAGAGTTCGCATTCAAGCTGACGGACAATTGAAAACCGGAAGGGATGTTGTAATAGCTGCATTACTAGGTGCGGATGAATTCGGGTTTGCAACTTCTGCTTTGATCTCTATGGGCTGCGTTCTTCAGAGGAATTGTCATCTAAACTCTTGCTCTGTAGGGATCGCCACGCAGGATAAAGAATTAAGAAAAATGTTCAAAGGTGAGCCTGAACATGTGATAAACTTCTTCAGTTTTATTGGTGAAGAAGTTAGAGAAATAATGGCTGAATTGGGCTTCAAAACTTTTGAGGAAATAATCGGCAGAGTTGATTTATTGGAGACCGATGAACTGATCGATCACTGGAAGGCAAAAGGGTTGAACTTAACATCAGTTCTGCACAAGCCGGATGTGCCATACAGTAAACCGGTCAGACATGCGGCAAGGCAAGATCACGAATTAAGAAAGGCGCTTGATAATAGATTGATCTCTGCATGTAGAAAATCACTTGAGCGAAAAGAATCAGTCCGTTTCAGTGTTGATATAAACAACACAAACAGAACGGTCGGAACAATGCTGAGTTCATACATCGCAAAAAAATACGGTTTGAACGGGCTGAAGGAAGATACAATACAAATTGATTTTATAGGCACAGCCGGACAGAGTTTCGGCGCGTTCTTGGCTAACGGTATCACTTTTTACCTTGAAGGCGATGCGAACGACTATGTTGGCAAAGGATTATCAGGTGGAAAGATAATTATCATCCCGCAGGAAAATTCAGACTACAAGGCGGAAGAAAATATAATTGTAGGCAATGTTGTTCTGTACGGCGCTGTTCTTGGTGAAATGTATATCAACGGTCAAGCCGGTGAACGATTTGCAGTTAGGAATAGCGGCGCTTCGTCAGTTGTGGAAGGTGTTGGGGATCACGGCTGCGAATATATGACGGGCGGCAGAGTTGTTGTGCTTGGTGATGTTGGAAAAAACTTTGCAGCGGGAATGAGCGGCGGTATTGCGTATATCTGGGATAAGTCAAAATCATTCAGAAGTTTTTATAACTCTGAAATGGTAGGACTTTTTGAACTTAATAATAAAGATGATCAAAAGGAATTGAAACTGCTGATCGAAAAACATTATCAATACACTAACAGTGAGGTTGCAAAAGAGATCCTCACTAATTGGGAAGATAATCTAAAATCGTTCATTAAAGTTTATCCGAATGATTATAGACGAGTTGTTGAATCAAAATTAAAAACAGTGAACTAAAAAGAATTTGCAATGGGTGAAGTTAGAGGTTTCTTAAAATATAAGCGAAAAGATTTTCCATATCAGATGTTGAAGAACGAATAAGTCATTTCGATGAGTTTATGCAGCCCTTATCTGATGAGGAATTACAGAATCAGGGCGCGAGGTGTATGGATTGTGGAATTCCCTTCTGTCATTCCAGCTGTCCGGTTGACAATCTTATCCCCGATTGGAATGACCTTATATATAAAAACAAATGGGAAGATGCTGTTAAGAGACTTCAGAGGACTAATAATTTCCCGGAGTTTACCGGCAGAGTCTGTCCAGCCCCTTGTGAAAATTCTTGTGTGCTTGCTATCAATCAGCCTGCTGTAACAATAAAGATTATCGAAAAGACAATTATAGAGAAAGCCTTTGAAAATAGATTCATTACTCCTAACCCTCCTAAGGTTAGGAACGGTAAATCGGTTGCAGTTGTTGGTTCCGGTCCATCAGGACTTGCATGCGCCGACCAGTTGAATAAACAAGGATACACTGTTGAAGTTTTCGAAAAAAATGAAGTAATAGGCGGACTCCTTGCAATCG
>JAADIB010000124.1:10155-23038 GCA_013151565.1 Chlorobiota bacterium | reverse complement strand
TACGATCGATAAAAAAAGCAAAAAAGGTGAACTCGGAATTGGCGGTGGAATAGTTTGGGACAGCGATCCGCTGCATGAGTTCCAAGAAGCGAAACTGAAAGCAAAGTTTGTAACCGAACCGGAGACATATTTTGAATTGATTGAAACCATGCTGGTTGAAAAAGGTGAAATATTTTTGCTGGATTATCATATCAGAAGATTAAAAGAATCGGTTGATCATTTCCTTTTTTACTTTGATGAAGAAAGTATCCTGAATAAAATGTCAGGATCAATACAAGGTCTGGATATAAATAGTAAATATCGTTTAAGACTTCTTCTTTCGAAATGGGGTGAAATTAAAATTGATATTTCAGAATTATCGTTCAATCAAGAAAATCCGAAAGCTGTTATATCGAATAAGAAAATCAATTCACAAAACAAATATCAATTCTTCAAAACAACGAACAGGGCGTTGTATGACGAAGAGTATAATTCTTACAAAGATGAATTTACAGATATCATATTTTTAAATGAGAATGGAAATATAGCTGAAGGTGTGATAACGAATATCATAATCAGAATAGGAGAAAAGTATTATACTCCACCAATTGAGGATGGCATTTTAAACGGTTGTTACAGAGAGTATTTATTGAACTCGCGAGATGATATTAATATAAAAAGCTTTGGAATTAATGAGCTGCTTGCATCAGAAGAATTGATCTTGATCAACTCTGTAAGAAAAGAGATCAAGATTAGTGAACTGCATAAAGACGGAGTAATGATTAAAAGGTTTTTAAATAATGAATTTGATTTTTAATGTAAAAACTTTCGAGGTCTCAAAGACCTGTCATATTAAAAGTCTAACAGCGAGGGAAATATTTAGAAAACAAAAAACAATGAGCAATTGCTACTTTTCAACTAATGGGGGGGGCTATTTAGAATATTTTATGCTTTGCTCAGGTAATTCTATTTTGTAGCTTTTGTTGTGTCCCCAAAATCTTTATCGGATAGTACTGAAAAAAATAAGTAAATTTATAGTTAATTTAATTTTGAGTTGATTAAAATTTTAATTTAATTTCCTACCATAAATTAATTAAATATACTGTTTATCCAATTATTAGTGTGGAGAGAGAATGAGTTATAAATCTGAATTGTTAAAAAAAATTGAAGAAAAATCATTTAAAGTCGGAATTGTTGGCTTAGGTTATGTTGGACTTCCTTTAGGTCTAGAATTTGCTGAGAAAGATTTTAACGTTCTAGGATTTGATCTTGATGATAGAAAAATTGACTACCTCACCAAAGGTGAGACATATATTAAACATATACCAAGTGAGAGAATTAAAAAATCTGTAAATTCCGAGCGATTAAAAGCCACATCAAATTTTTCAAGACTACCTGAGGTTGATACAATAATTATTTGTGTACCAACCCCGCTCGATTCACATCGTGAACCGGATATGAGCTATGTTGTTAATACAGCAAAAACAATAAAAAAATATCTTAGAAAGGGTCAGCTTGTTACATTAGAATCGACAACTTATCCTGGCACTACTAAAGAAATATTACTCCCCCTTTTCGAAACTCCGGAAAATAGTGATGAAAAGCTTAATGTTGGAGAAGATTTCTTTTTAGCTTACAGTCCGGAAAGAGAAGACCCGAATAATCCGAATTACAATACTGCTACAATACCAAAAGTTGTGGGAGGTATGACAGAAAATTGTTTGGAAGTTGCATGCGCATTGTATAACCAGGTAATAGTTAAAACTGTCCCGGTTTCATCTCCGGATGTTGCTGAGGCGACTAAAATTGTAGAGAACGTCTATCGCTCAATTAATATTGCTTTGGTAAATGAATTGAAAATGGTATTTGATAGAATGGATATTGATGTTTGGGAAGTAATTAATGCTGCTAAAACAAAACCGTTCGGATATAATGCTTTCTATCCTGGTCCAGGACTTGGTGGACATTGTATTCCTATTGATCCATTTTATCTTACGTGGAAAGCTAGGGAATTTGAAGTTAATACAAAGTTTATTGAATTAGCCGGTGAAATAAACACTTATCAGCCTTACTATGTTATTGAAAAAGCTATAGCTGCATTGAATATGTATAAGAAATCTATTAGCGGTTCAAAAGTTTTGATACTCGGCGCTGCATACAAGAAAAATATTGATGATATGAGAGAATCTCCTTCTCTAAAGCTGATCGAAATTCTACGTGAGAAAGGCGCGAATGTCGATTATAATGATCCTTTGATCCCGACATTACCAGCTACAAGAAAGTATAAGTATGATATGCAGTCTATAGAACTAACGAAAGAAAATCTAGATAAGTATGACTTGGTACTTTTAAGTACTGATCATGACGCATATGATTACAAATTTATCTGTGACAATTCTTCGTTGATTTTAGATACAAGAAATGCATTCAATAATTGCAGCGGTGATAAAGGTCATATAGTTAAAGGATAATTCCATTAAAATAAAGGTGAAAAAATGAAAGTTCCTCTGTTAGACTTAAAAGCTCAGTACAGTTCATTAAAAGATGAATTAAATGCAGCTCTTTTAAATACTGCAGAAACACAGTATTTTATTCTTGGACCTGAAGTACAGAAATTAGAAGAAGAGATAAGTAAATTTCTAGGGGCGAAAAAAGCGATCGGTGTTTCTTCTGGTACAGATGCACTTCTTATTGCTTTGATGTCAATTGATATTAAACCAGGCGATGAAGTTATCGTTCCTACTTATTCTTTCTTTGCAACTGCAGGTGTTGTATCAAGATTGAATGCAACTCCGGTTTTTGTAGATATTGATCCGGTTACATTTAATATTGATCCGGCAAAAATTGAAGAAAAGATAACAGATAAAACAAAAGCGATCATTCCGGTTCATCTATATGGACAAAGTGCTGACATGGATCCTATCATGGAGATAGCTGAAAAACATGATCTCAAAGTGATTGAAGATGGTGCGCAGGCAATCAGTGTACAGTACAAAGACGGCAGATCGGTCGGTACAATTGGTAATATTGGATGCTATTCATTTTTCCCAAGCAAGAACTTAGGATGCTTTGGTGACGGCGGTATGGTTGTTACAATGGACGAAGAACTTGGCGAAAAACTTAGAATAATGAGAGTGCATGGCGGTAAGCCGAAGTATTATCACAAAATGATTGGCGGCAACTTTAGATTGGATGCAATTCAGGCTGGTGTGCTTAATGTTAAACTTCCTCATCTGGATTCATGGTCTGAGAAAAGAAGAGAGAATGCAGCCCTTTACACTAAACTGTTTATCGAAGCCGGGTTAGCTCAAGAAGAAGGCAAACTTGAATTCGATGATCAAAATAAAGTGCTTCTACCAAAACCGATATACAAAGATAATGACTTAAAGAATTATCATATTTATAATCAATATGTTATTCGTGTTGACGAGCGAGATCAATTAATGGCTCAACTAAGGGCAAATGAAATTGGCTGTGAAATTTACTATCCGGTTTCATTTCATAAACAGGAATGTTTCCAGAATTTGGCATCGTCAAAGGATTCTTATCCTAATGCAGATTTCGCTGCTGATCATTCACTTGCACTGCCTATCTATCCTGAATTGACAACGGAACAGATCGAATTTGTAGTTGAAACAATTAAAGAATTCTTGAAATAAAAAGTACACATCCTGAAAATACTTTTTAATGGGCTGATCATTTATTTTATGATCAGCCCAATGATTCCTGTTACCTAAGATTATAATCAATTTGCAAGAAAATAATCATAATATATGGATGATTTAGACCTTTCTATCTTTATTTTATGCTCAATATTTACTATTTTTCAACGCTGTATTAAAATTATTAATTCTTAAAATTAAGAGCGATTTTCCTATTATTCTATAAATCAAGATTGGAATCCATAATTGATCAGATTTACCCTATTTTTAACTTATTTTTAACGAGAAATTTTACATTACGGTGGCAAGGTAATTGCTGACGTAAAATAATAATTTTAACTAAATATATAATTCAAAATAAATTGAGGCAAAATTTATGGCGAGAAAGAAAATAATGATAGACGGCAATGATGCTGCGGCAAATGTAGCATATAAGCTCAGCGAAATTATTGCTATCTATCCAATTACGCCTTCTTCTGGTATGGGCGAAATGTCCGACCTATGGTCTGCCCAAGGGAAGAAAAACATTTGGGGGACAGTTCCCTCAGTGACTGAAATGCA
The DNA here is from genome assembly GCA_013151565.1 of Chlorobiota bacterium. Lineage (GTDB taxonomy): Bacteria > Bacteroidota > Ignavibacteria > Ignavibacteriales > Melioribacteraceae > SZUA-22. The sequence goes on along the minus strand of JAADIB010000124.1, from coordinate 18,836 downwards.
AAGTGAAGGAGGTGCCTCAGGTGCCGTTCACGGAGCTTTACAAGCTGGTGCATTAACAACTACGTTTACTGCTTCACAAGGACTATTGTTGATGATTCCTAATATGTACAAAATTGCCGGTGAATTAACTCCTGCAGTTTTTCATGTTTCAGCCAGATCTTTGGCTGCTCAAGCGCTATCAATATTCGGAGATCATTCTGATGTTATGCAAGTTAGACAAACCGGTTTCGGTCTGATGGCATCAGGATCTGTTCAGGAAGTGCAAGATTTAGCAGCGATTACTCACAGGGCAACATTGGAATCAAGAATTCCTTTTGTCCATTTCTTTGACGGGTTCAGAACTTCACATGAAATTCAGAAAATTGAAGAATTAACAGAAGAAGAACTCAGAGAATTGATTGACAATAAAACTGTTCATGCTCATAGAGAGAGAGCAATGAACCCGAATAAACCTGTTCTTCGCGGAACGGCACAAAATCCCGACGCTTATTTCCAGGGTAGAGAAACGGTAAATAAATATTACGACGCTGCACCTGAAATAGTTCAGAATGCAATGGATAAATTTGCCGAGATAACCGGAAGAGAATATCATCTTTTTGATTACTACGGTGCCCCGGATGCTAAGAGAGTTATCATTATAATGGGATCAGGCAGCGAGACTGTAAAAGAAACGATTGAATACTTAGCTGGAAAAGAAGAAGAAAAGATAGGCGTACTGGTTGTGCGATTATATCGTCCGTTTTCCGTAGAGCATTTTATTCAAACACTTCCAAAAACTGTTGAGAAAATTTCAGTATTAGACAGAACAAAAGAACCGGGTTCTACCGGTGAACCTTTATATCTTGATGTTATTACTGCTATTACAGAAGCTATGACATCTTCTGAAAAACCGTTTAATGAATTCCCGAAAATTGTCGGTGGAAGATATGGTTTATCATCTAAGGAATTTACTCCTGCAATGGTTAAAGCGGTTTATGATAACCTAAAATTGGATACACCTAAAAATCACTTTACAATTGGTATCAACGATGATGTTACGCATACAAGTCTGGATTTTGATCCTTCATTTATCACTGAAGATCAAGAAGCGACTAAATGTATGTTCTATGGATTAGGTTCCGATGGTACAGTTGGCGCTAATAAAAATTCAATCAAAATTATCGGCGGTGAAACTGATAACAACGCTCAGGGTTATTTTGTTTACGATTCAAAAAAATCCGGGTCAACTACGGTTTCTCACTTAAGATTTGGAAAGAACAAAATCAATTCTACATACTTAATTCAGGAAGCTGATTTTGTCGGTGTGCATTTATTTGAATTGATAGATAGTTTTGATGTTCTTGGTAAGCTTAAAAAGGGCGGTACATTCTTACTCAATACTACTTTCTCTAAAGATGAGGTTTGGAATAAACTGCCCAAGCGGATTCAAAAACAAATGATTGACAAAGAACTTTCATTTTATGTAATTGATGCTTCAACAGTTGCTAAAAATACAGGCATGGGAGCAAGGATCAATACTGTTATGCAGACATGTTTCTTTGCTATTTCCGGTATTTTACCTAAGGACGAAGCAATTCAGAAAATTAAAGATGCAATTAAGAAAACATACAGCAGTAAAGGGGAAGAAATAGTTCAAAAGAACTTTAATGCTGTTGATCAATCACTTGCTCATCTATTTAAAGTTGAACATCCTAATTCTGTTACAAGTGAAATAACAATACCTCCGGTAGTTTCTGATAAAGCACCGGATTTTGTTAAGAATACATTGGCAATGATGATTGCAGGAAAAGGCGATGATGTTCCGGTAAGCCAAATGCCGGTTGACGGAACTTTCCCGACTGCAACGGCAAAATGGGAAAAAAGAAATATTGCTTTGGAAGTTCCTGTTTGGGAGGCTGATATTTGTATTCAGTGTAATAAGTGTGCTTTAGCTTGTCCGCATGCTGCAATCAGAGCCAAAGTATATGATAAAGCAGATTTGGAAAATGCTCCTGAAACATTTAAATCTATTCAAGCAAGAGGCAAAGATCCTAATAGGATGTACACGATACAAGTTTCGGTTGAAGATTGTACCGGGTGTAATCTTTGTGTGGAAGTCTGTCCTGCTAAAGATAAAACAGAAGTCAGCAGAAAAGCAATTAATATGACTCCTCAACGACCGCTTCGCGAAACCGAGCGAGTTAATTTGGATTTCTTCTTAGACATTCCTGAAGCTGACAGAACACAATTAAAAATCGATTCTGTTGCCGGTAGCCAGTTACTTGAGCCATTATTTGAATACTCAGGCGCATGCCCGGGCTGTGGTGAAACTCCATATGTTAAATTAGTTTCACAGTTGTTTGGTGATAGAGCGATAATTGCTAATGCAACCGGTTGTTCATCAATTTACGGAGGTAACTTACCTACAACACCTTGGGCAACCAACAAAGAGGGAAGAGGTCCTACATGGAACAATTCACTTTTTGAAGATAATGCCGAATTCGGTATGGGTATGAGACTCACGATTGACAGACAGACAGAATATGCAACCGAATTGCTTACACAACTTAAAGATGAAGTTGGTGGTGAATTAGTAGAAGCGATTGTAACCGCACCTCAAAAATCTGAGCAGGAAATAAAAGATCAGAGAGAAAGAGTTGAGGAATTAAAATCTAAATTGGAAGCGTCATCAAATCCGACAGCTAAAGAATTATTAACTGTAGTTGATTTCCTTGTTACTAAATCTGTATGGATAATGGGCGGTGATGGATGGGCTTTTGATATTGGTTTCGGCGGTTTGGATCATGTGTTTGCCTCCGGCAAAAATGTGAATATTCTTGTTCTTGATACGGAAGTGTACTCAAACACTGGCGGACAGCAATCTAAGGCTACTGGTCTTGGTGCCGTAGCAAAATTTGCCGCTGCCGGTAAGGGTGTTCCGAAAAAAGATCTCGGCAAGATTGCTATGGATTACGGTAGTGTATATGTTGCACAAATTGCAATGGGTGCTAACGATGCTCAGACCATTAAAGCTATTATGGAAGCCGAACATTACGACGGAGTTTCAATAATTATTGCTTACAGTCATTGTATTGCTCATGGTTACGACATGGCAAAAGGCTTCGAGCATCAGAAATTAGCTGTTGATTCAGGCTACTGGCCGATTTACAGATTCAATCCTGAAAACGTGGCAAAGGGTAAGAATCCATTGAAACTTGACTATAAAGGTCCGAAAATTCCGATCAAGGATTATCTATATACCGAAAACAGGTATAAGATGTTGACTAAATCTCATCCGGAACGTGCAAAACATCTTCTTGAATTGGCTCAAGAACATGCAAAAGTGGTTTGGAGACAATATAGTCACATAGCAAGTATGGATTATAGCAATACAGACGAAGAAACTAAATAAAATAAATTTGGCGGCAATTTGCCGCCATCTAATAAATTTTAATTATAGGAGACAAAATGGATTTAACAACTAAATATCTTGGCTTAGAGTTGAAGAACCCAATTGTACCGTCAGCTTCTCCATTAACACAGGATCTGGATTCAGCCAAATCACTTGAAGATGCAGGTGCATCGGCAGTAGTTCTGCACTCGCTATTTGAAGAGCAGTTAACTCACGAATCCGGTGAATTGGATCATTATCTGAATTATGGTACCGAGAGCTTTGCGGAAGCAACTTCTTATTTCCCGGAACCAGAGGAATTTAAATTAGGTCCGATAGAATATCTTGATTTAATTGCAGATCTTAAAAAATCGTTGGATATTCCTGTGATAGGAAGTTTGAATGGAATCAGCAAAGGCGGGTGGATTGAATATGCAAAGAATATAGAGCAGGCAGGCGCCAATGCAGTTGAGTTAAATATCTATTATATTCCAACCAATACCGACGTTACAAGTGAAGAAATTGAGAATATGTATGTGGATACTCTTAAAGCTGTTAAGGAGAATGTAAACATCCCTGTAGCAATTAAATTGAGTCCCTTTTTCACAACTATGGCTAACATGGCGAAAAAATTGGATAATGCAGGCGCTGATGGTCTAATACTCTTCAATAGATTCTATCAGCCGGATTTTGATCTTGATGCATTGGAAGTAGTTCCGAATTTAGTTTTGAGTACAAATTGGGAAATGAGATTACCGTTAAGATGGATCGCAATTCTATACGGAAACGTTAAAGCTGATTTAGTTGCTACAAGCGGAGTCACAGGTTACGAGGACGTTCTTAAAGTTATGATGGCTGGCGGTAAAGCGGCTATGATGGCTTCTGAATTACTTAGAAACGGTGTCGGCAGAATAGGTGAGATCCTTTCCGATCTTGAAAAATGGATGGAAGAACATGAGTATTCTTCAATTCAAATGATGCAGGGGAGTATGAGCCAAAAATCTTGTGCAGAGCCGGCAGCATTCGAAAGAGCAAATTATATGAAAACACTTCAGAGTTATAAGATTTAGTATAACTTGTAAAAGAAAAACCCAACTTCTTTAAGAAGTTGGGTTTTTGATATTGATTTTTTTGAAAACCCCGAGCGTTTGTTCGGTTTTTTTATTCTTCATATTCAATAACCACTACTGAAGCAATTGAATCCGGTGCTTCATTGGGAAGAGTGATTTGAAGATTATCCCCGTCTTGTTCAAACTTCAAATCTTTATTTTTATCCGATAGAAGATAAACACGATTTGTTTTATAATTCTTAGCTGGCACTTTGAGTATTTTATCCTCTGACCAATCGAAAATGTGTGCGTATATCTTTCCCGGTTTTGTTGTGTAGCGTCCCCAATCCGGTTTATCAAACGGACTGGCAGATGTGCTGTAAATTGCTTCTCCGTTTATTTTTATCCAATTGCCCATTGCAGCTAGACGTTCCACACTTGCAGCAGGGATCAAACCTTCTGATGTCGGTCCGACGTTAAGAAGAAAATTCCCACCCTTGGAGGCAATATCAATGAGATTGCGAATCAGAACTTTATCAGATTTCCAGTCATGATCATAAGTTTTGTAACCCCAAGTATCGTTCATTGTCATGCAAGATTCCCAATCGACACCGGGTAAACCTTTTGATGGGATTTTTTGTTCGGGCGTGCCGAAGTCCCCGGCATAACCCTCACCTTTGTTCATTCCTTCCATCCCTTTACGCCCTTTTCCAACTCTGTTGTTGATGATAAGATCAGGTTTTATATCCCGCAGCATATTATAAAGCGCTTGTCCTTGCTCTTCGGTCCACTCTTTTATCCATTCACCGTCAAACCAGAGAACGCTTACATTTCCGTATCTACCGGAAAGAAGTTCCTTGATTTGAGGTATCATATAGTTGTCGCGATATTTTGCAAAATTTTCTCCCTTTGCATCGGGATTGTGCCAGTCCATGATAGAGTAATAAAATCCGAGACGCATTCCTTTTTTCTCGCAAGCAACTGAAAGTTCTTTCAGCACATCACGCTTGAACGGTGTAGCCTCTACAACGTTATAAGGAGATACTTTGGAATCCCACATGCTGAATCCGTCGTGATGTTTGGAGGTAATAATAATATACTTCATACCAGCATCAGAAGCGATTTGTACCCACTCATCAGCATTGAATTTAACAGGATTAAACTCTTTGGCAAACTTTTCGTATTCCTCCACTGGAATATTTGCATGATCCATGATCCATTCACCAATGCCTTTGATTTCCTTACCTTTGTAAACTCCGGCAGGAACAGAGTAAATTCCCCAATGGATGAACATACCGAAACGCGCATCACGCCACCATTCCATACGTTTGTCACGGTCTTGCTTTGATTCATCCATCCAGTTTTTTTCTTGTGCCGGCAGTAAATTTGCAAGCAGTAGTAAAAGTATTATAATTCCAAACGGTTTAAAATTTTTCATTTTAATTCCTCTTTTAAATTTTCAAAGTCAGAATAGGAAAGCTCAAAGTTTTTAGCCTTGAGCAAGAATTTTGTGTAACTATGTTTAGGTGAAGTCATAATTCCAGAAGTTGGTCCTTCTTCGATTATCTTACCATCTTTAAGGACAATAAGTTTATCAGTAAATTTAGAGATTATCTGAATGTCGTGTGAGATGCAGATAATTGTTAATCCAGAATTTTTATTAAGTCCTTTCAATAACTTGATCATGTTTAATTGTGATTCAATATCTTGAGCAGAAAAAGGTTCGTCAATTATCAATAATCTCGGATTTGTAGCGAGCAGACGAAGAAGTGCTACTCTCTGTCTCTCGCCTCCGCTTAGGTTGGAACCGAATTTTGTTAATATTGTCTGCGGAAGCTCAACAACGTTAAGCAGTTCTTCTATCTTATCCTTCGTGGTTTTATTTGAATATTTTTTTACAACTTCTGCTAAAATATCTTCTACTTTTCGGAAAGGATTGATCAGCTCAATACTGTTTTGAAATAAAATCTGGATACTTGATTCTATTGCAAAATTATTGTCAACCTTTCCACGATAAATAATCTCACCGGAATCGGGTATTAATATTCCTGAAAGTATTTTGGCAAGAGTTGTTTTCCCCGCACCGGACTCGCCGACAATACCGACTATTTCACCTTCATTTACTTCCAATGAAATATCATAAAGAATTTGTTTCGTTTCCTTTTTTGCTGTTAAGGAATCGGACTGTGCGGAATAATTTATGTTATTTAATTTCAACATCAATTTATTATCTCGTTGTACATGTTCAGAAAATCTGCTAGCGCTGATTCAGCATCATTGCCGTTTAATGTTTCTACACTTCTAAAAGTTGAAAGAGTTTTATCTGCTAACACTGCCATGAAGTTACTAACTTTTTTTGCAAATACAATATCTTGTGTTACAATTAAAACCATATTGTTCTCCTGAGCAGCAAATTGTTTAAGTCTTTGAAGAAGTAAGTTTGCAATAGGAAGATCCAAAGCTGATGTTGGTTCATCGAGTATCAATAATTTTGGTTTTGCCAGTAAAGATAGTACGATATTAACTCTTTGAGCCATCCCGACACTTAATTCATAAGGATGGAGTTTCTTGATTTTGTCATATGACGGAAGTTGAAAATAATTGAATTGCTCATTTATTTCAACTTCGGAAAATTGAAACCGCTCAAAAAAGTATCCGATATTTTTTAATGGGTCTAAACATCCTATAGGATCTTGAAATACATAACGAATATTTTCAGCTCTGAATTTAACTAATTCACTCTGAGGCAAATGAAAAATATCTTTACCAAAGAACTTAACAACCCCTTTGTATGAAAACTTACGTCGATCAAGGAGCTTGGTCACTGCTAAAATAAGGGAAGTTTTTCCCGTCCCGTTCTTTCCTAAGACCGAATAAATGTTATTAGGAGTCAATTGTAATTCCAAATTGTCAATCAAAGTTGTTGATGAGGATTCGGAATTTATTTTAAGAAAGTCTAGTTTAACATTTACCATTTAAAAATATAATATTATTTTTGTCATTAGTATATCAAAATAATAAATTGATACTAAATCTTTCTCATAATTTTAATTCTTTATGAAAAAAAAATTTATCGTTGTCTCGTTCATTCTGATCTTAATAATATTTTCGTGCACGTCTCAAAAGAACAGCAGAAATATTATTATCGGAATTCCTTCGGATGTTGAATCATTTGTCCCTTTATATGCTTTCAGTGTCGAGGAAGGTAATGTTACAGAATTGCTTTACCTATCGCTGCTTCAATATGAATGGAACAGTGATTTGGGTGAAGTAGAATTTCAGCCAATGTTAGCAAGCAAATGGAGTTGGGATAAAAACAAAGAAACCCTTTCAATCGTTATTAGAGATGATGTTTATTGGAGTGATGGTGTAAAATGCACCGTTGACGATGTGATCTTCTCGTTTGATCTTTATTCAGATCCGGATGTTCAGAGTCGTGCTTTAGGATTTTTCGAAAAGTATTACACCGATGCTGACGGACACATCCTTTTGGATAAATCGTTGGTGAAGATTTCCGATACAGAACTTCAGATCAAGTTTAAAAGCGGTTCTCACCCGGACTTGTTTGAGATTGATCATCCGATAATTCCAAAACATGTTTTTGAAAATGTTAGAAGGTCGAAAATATCAGTTGATGAATTGAATCAAAATCCAATTACAAACGGACCGTATAGATTGAAAAAATGGGATAGAGATCAGGCGATAATATTAGAAAAAGATACGACTTCATTTTTAATCGATGCTAATTCGCCTGATAAAATTATTTTCAAAGTTATCCCGGAATATCAAATCAGACTTACTCAACTACAGAATGGCGAAATTGATTTGATGGAGGATATACAAACAGACGATATTGAAAAATTAAAGAGTAAGGGAAATATAAAAGTTGTACCGATAAGCGGAAGGGATTTCGATTACATTGCTTGGAACAATATAGACCCGAAAAAGTACAGCAAAAACGGCAGCATCATGAAAAACATTTTTTTCGGTTCTGCTAATGTTAGAAAGGCTTTAACTTATGCTCTAAATAGGGAAGCTGTTATCAATGAATATCTGAGTGGTTACGGTCAATTATCAGTTGGACCGGTTTCGCCAATATTTAAAAATTTATTCGATGATTCATTAATCCCTTACGATTATAATTCGGCAGCAGCTAAAAAACTTCTGAGCGATGAAGGGTGGAAAGACAGCAACGGTGACGGAACTATTGACAAGAACGGAGTTGAGTTCGCTTTTACTCTTCATATACCGTCGGGAAATCC
>JAADIB010000124.1:0-10079 GCA_013151565.1 Chlorobiota bacterium | reverse complement strand
ATCGATAATTTGTTTGCTAAACAGTATGATGCCTGGATGGCGGCTTGGGTTATACCGATTCCTATTAACTTAAAAATATCCTGGTATTCGGAGTTAGAGGAAACGCCTTTGAACTTTGCAAGTTATCAAAACAAAGAAGTAGATAAACTTCTTGATAATATTCAAAATGGTTCTTCAAGTGATATTAAGGCAGATTATAAAAAGATTCAGAAGATCATTCACAATGATGAACCTTATTCTTTTTTATATTGGGTTGATAATATTGTTTCATACAACAAACGGATAACTAATATTAACATTAGTCCCTTAGGAAGTGTGCGTCATTGCTGGTTGTGGAGAATTAATTAACTTTGATAAAACCTCCGAGGTTTTTAGTTTGATATTGAGGTTTAAACCTCGGAGGTTTAAATTATGTACTATTGAGATAATGAATTAAATAGATGAAAAAAAGTAAATCGATAATTTTTATTCGTAGAGTTCTCACTTCAATATTGGTCTTATTTTTATTGATTTCTTTTGTCTTTGTAATCATTCGGTTATCTCCCGGCGATCCTGCGCAAAAATATCTTTCGCCAAAGTTAAGTCCAAAACTGTACGAAGAAATAGCTAATTCATATCACTTAAATAGCCCTATTGCAGAACAGTATATTACTTTTGTCAAAAATATTTTTACCGGCGATTTAGGAATATCATACACATACCGTAAACCTGTTGTTTCGGTAATTGGGCAGTATTTGCCTTTCACTATTTTCTTTTCGATAACGGCATTCATACTCCAAATTATTTTCAGTTCACTGCTTGTATATTTTGCTGTTAAGTATAAGGGTGGAGTAATTGATAAATTTCTTACAACAAGTTCTATGGTCATTTACGCAGTCCCGGTTTTTCTATCAAGCATTTTTCTGATCTATATCTTCTCATATCAAATGAATGTTTTTTCTTCATCAGGAATTCGCTCGTTCAATTTTGATGAGTTTTCGGTGATGGGAAAGTTATTGGATTATATCAAGCATCTGCTTCTTCCTCTAATTGCAATTAGTTTAACAGGTATTCCAATATTTTATAAATATTTGAGAGATTCGATAATCAATAATTTGAATTCATTATATGTAATGAACTTAAGTTCGCTGGGTATGAGCAGGAAAGAAATAATATTAAAGCATGTTCTGCCGAATTCAGTTAATTCTGTAATTGCGGTTGCGGGTATTGAACTTGGAATTCTTCTTGGCGGAACGGTAATTGTAGAAACGATTTTTTCGCTTCCGGGTATGGGACAGTTAACCATGAATGCAGTACTGGCAAGGGATTATCCTCTCGTAGTCGGATGTACAATTACTGCCGGGATATTAATATTACTTGCCAACCTGATTGCAGATGTTATAAGGGTTTCAATTGATAAAAGATTATTAAGAGAGTTAATGACATAAATGTTAGCCAGAATAAAAATATGGATGGTCATTATTTTACTGTTGTTGTTCCTTATTGTTTTAAGGTTTCAGCTAATTAGTGGAGGCATCAAACTTCTCTATTTATTTATCATTTCTTTATTTAGTAATCCAGGTGAAGTTTGGATACAGCTTGATTTCTCAACAGTAGATTTGTTTACTTCAGTGATATTGATCTTTGCAATTCCTATTATTATTTATAAAGTTCGAAACAGATGGAAATTCTTAGGGCGGAATGTTTCACTTATTTCGTTCAGCATAATAGTTATATCACTTATTTTTGTTTTTGCACCGGTGATTACAAACTATAATCCGAATTTTCAAAACAGTTTAAAAGTAACAAGGTTTTTATCACCCTTACAAAAAGTGCAGAAAATTTATTTTAAAGAAAATCTAAGTAGTTCTAATAAAGGAAACTTTGCAATTCATAAGAAAAAAGTAATAAGATCTGCGGTTGATGAAGGCTTTATCTACTTCGACTCTCTTACAGCCAGAGATGATTCAGTAATTATTTTTCAATCGGGAACAGTCAAGTCATTTCCCAAAGAGAAAATTGTTTTTAATGACGGCAAACCAAAAGTTGATTCAAAAATTTTTTTATTGGGAACGGATGAATTGGGAAGGGATATTTTCTCGCGTATAGTTTATGGCGCAAGGATATCAATTGTTATAGGTATATTCTCAGTATTATTGTCGTTGGTGCTGGGGATGCTGTTCGGATTTATTGCCGGTTATTACGGCGGTTACTATGATCTTGTGATGAGCCGAATAACAGATATGTTCATGACGGTACCATCGATCTTTTTTATTATAATGGCATTAGCATTTTTTGGTAATTCATTGATCTCAATTATTGTTGTACTTGGGTTTTCCGGATGGATGGGTTTATTTAAAATTATTAAGGGAGAGATAGTTCTAATCAAGAAAAAAGATTATTTTGTAACATCGAATAAATTAAAACTACCGGTTAAGAATTTGCTGTTCAATGAGATATTACCTGTAATGATAATTCCGGTTGTTGTGAATGTTGTTTTTCAATTTAGTAATGTGATACTTGCTGAATCATCATTGAGTTACTTGGGCTTAGGCTCTGGGCTAAACTACCCGTCATGGGGTTCTATGATACTCTCAGGGCAGCATTACATGACTCAAGGCTGGTGGCTGATAGCTTTTCCGGGCTTTGCATTGATAATAACATTATTAACATTTAATCTCTTCGGAGAAAAGATAAAATCGTATTACAATCAAATAGATAACAGTTAAATGATTAACGATAGATATTCCATAATAAATAAATTAGGAGAGGGAAGAGCCAAAGTTTTTTCCTGCTCGGATAAATTCAATCCGGAAAGTAAATTTGCGATCAAAATCTTATCTTACACTTCCAACAATGATGAACTCCAATCTTTTGATGACGAATATGAACTGCTTAGGAAGTTTGATCATCCCAATATCATCACAGTTTTTTCCAAGTCAAAAATATTAACACTTGATAGTTTCGAGAAAACTGAATTCCATATTTCGGAAAACGATAAATTTTTTGTGATGGAATATGTTGACGGTGTTAATATCGACCGGTTTCAAGATCTGAAAAGTGAAGCTGTTTTGTTGCAAGTGCTTGATCAATTATCTTCTGTGCTATATTATCTTCATCAGGCAAATTATGTTTACTTCGATTTAAAACCGGAGAATATCCTTATTGTAGATGAAAATGATAAGCCGGTTTTAAAACTTATTGATTTTGGTTTATCAAGTTACCTGCCGGAATTAAAAGATGATTTTGCAAAAGGAACAGCAGAGTTTATTGCTCCGGAAATCCTGAACAAGGAAAATCCGGATCATCGTGCCGATCTCTATTCACTTGGAATTTTGTTGTATAAACTTGCGTATGGTAAATTTCCGTTTGATACAACTGGTGAACTTGAAATTTATCATGCACATTTGCAGAAAAAATTTGATTATCCTGCATGCCGTTACTCACATAAAGTTGTAAGCGTTATTCAAAAATTGCTAGAAAAATCTCCCGATAACCGTTATCAATCTGCACTCGAGTTTTATGACGATCTGGAAAGGGAAATAGCATATCAATTAAAACTGAATTTCAGACCTTTGTTCCAATTTATTCCCCGCACGGGTTTATTTAAGAATATTGATGCTTTTTGTTCTCCATCTAACGACTCAAATATTCTAATATTGAGCGGTGAAAGGGGAAGTGGAAAAAGTGAATTTCTTCAGTACACTAACAGAGTAAAATCCGACACGGTTTTAATTGATATTTCCAGTTTTATTAGAAGCTCTAGTTTCTGGAAACAATTTTTTAACAGACTTATCTATTCGGATTTCCTTTATAATCACATTGATGAATCACTTGAGCATTATATATCTCTTCATATTGATGATAATTCTAGTAATTTACTCACAGAACTAAAAACGATTTTTGCTAAGATATCCAAAAAGATCAAATTTGTTTTGCTGATAGATGATATTGGAAATACAAGTCCGAGAATTCTTGAAACATTTACTGAACTGTTTCCGATTCTGCAAGCAAATAATATAAAGATTATTGTAACTCAGAATAATGATTCGGAAAAACTTTTTAACCGGCTTGAAAATAAATCTGAGCTTTCCATTAATGCATTTAGCGAAGAAGAAGTTATTCAGTTGATTGATTCGAGCTATCAAGATAGTTTCCCCAAAGGGGAATTAAAGAAACTTGTTTTATCATACGCAGATAGGAATCCGAAAAACATCGCAAATTTCATTTTCAACATGATAGTATCCGGGGTTATTGATTATGCTTACGATGAAGTGAAATTTAATACTGATCCGGAAGTTCTGAACAAAACGTTAGAGTCTCAGGATTTTATATATGAAAAAATGTATAATGATCTTTTGCAGAATGAACTGATAGTGCTGGAAATAATTTCTCTTTTCAATGGTGAAATATCTGTCGAAATTATTTCGAAAATTTTGGGAACTTCTAAAAAGGGAATTTACTCGATAATAGCATCGTTGCGCAGTAAGAATGTAATTAAAAGCGCTGCGAGAAATCTTGACCCGGTTTTTACAAATGACGGGTTTAAAAAACATATTTATCAGAATATTAAAGATAAGAAAGCCTTGCATCTGAAAACCGCTCAAGCAATAAGACAAAATTCGGTAGAATTAAACTCATTAGTTTTTGCCGAACAATTTGAATTAGCTGACCGGTTTGATCTTGCAAAAGAGATAATTGACGAAGCGATTGTAAACCCGGTGGTAAATGTTTTCCCCAAATCATTAAGAGAATTATTAGAAAGAAAACTCAGTTATAAGTTAACACTTGACGATGAAATTGAGACATTGAAAAAATTGATTTCAGTTTTTGTGGATATTGGAGAATTCCTCCTCGCAGAAAGTTATCTTAAAAAGTTAGAGAAAAAGAAACTTGATCAAAATTCTGTAATACAAAAAAATAAACTGCTCGGCATTACATTAATAAATTTAGGCGAATTGAGCAGAGGATTGAAAATTCTAAAATCAATTGCAGATAAAATTGAAAAAGAACGAAACAAGATCCTTTTTGAAATGGCAAGCGCTCATCTGGAACTAAATGAATTTAAAGAAACAGAAGAACTTTGCAACGAGATTATAAGCACTGAAAAAAATGATCATGAATTGCTCGGACGGGTTTATAATCTTATCGGGCTTTCGGCTTTGTATAAAGGTTCTGAATTAAGCAAGGTGATGGAGTATTTCAGCTCAGCGTTCAAGGAATACAGCAAGATCAATAACCTTTTACGAATTGCTTCCATTGAAGTTAATATCGGAAATATTTCTTTCCTAATGGGTAATTTTTCTGAAGCTGAGAAACATTGGAATAAGGCGCTGCAGATAAATCAATCAATTGGCAATGTTTCTCAGGAAGCGCAGATATTACTCAACTATGGTGTCTTCAACTATGAGAGGGCAAAATATGAAAAAGCAGTAGAGCTATATCAGCAAGCAGGTGCAATTTTTAAGGGGCTTGGCGATAAAAAAGATCAGGGTTTGGTACTTACAAATCTTGGAGAAACTTATCTAGCAATTTGTGAATATCAGCTTTCTTATGATTCATTAATTGAATCTCAAAAGATATTCAAAAAAATTAAAAATGAAATTGAGCTTACTGAATCGTTAATGTTGCTTGCAAAACTTTATTGGGTTATTGGAAATGGAACTCAGTTACATGATATAATTAAAAAAATAAATAAAATTAATATCAATAATGATGAGAATATATCTGTACAGTTTTCTTGTATGAAGCGAATCAGCGGTTCAATTAGTAAACTGGATAAAAATAATTATTCTGAATTCACTAAAATGATAGACGAATCAAAATCGATTAATCAAAAAAGAATCGCATTCGATATTCAGTTTATCATTATGAATTTATTATTGAATAATGGAATAATTGATGGTGTTCGAACGTTGCTGGAAGAAGAGGATCTATTAGAATTCTGTAAGAACAATTCACATTTCGATGCGAAGCGATTAATGATCTTGTTCAAGTTATCGACATTGAAAGATGAAAAAAATGATGATTTGGAAAAACCTATTGTTTATTTAAAAAGAGCTTTAAAGGCTTTAGAGTCACAAAGCATTACAGAAGATACCATTTCAATTTTGTACAACCTTGCCATGTATTATAAAGACAGAGGAAATATTTCGAAGACAGACGAATATGCTGATTTGTACTTCGCGATACTTAAATATGTTATTGATAATATTAAATCAAGAAAATTGAAGAACTCATATCTTGAAAACCCAAGAATAAAAAACTATTTATTTTCATATAAAAATTTGAAATATTAAATAAAAAACCCGATATTGATATTTACAAATTCTATTTTGTAAAATTATACATGTAAATGTTACTATAAAAAGATTTGGCTACATAAAAAGGTTGAAAATTAAATAAAAATATGGCCTTGTTTTTTTTGGTATAAAATTTGTCGGAATAGAATTAAGATTTACTATTTCATAATATTATAGGGGTTCACAATGAAAAAATTACTTGTTTTAGCAGTTGTGGTAGCATTATCATTTTGGGGATGTGCAGAAAATTCCAACATAACTGAACCAACTGATGCACAATCTAATCAGTCATTTCTTAAAGTCAATACTGATAATGTTTCAGAATTAAGCGCTGAAGCTAAAGCAGCACTAAAAGTTGATGGCATTTCAACTTTAGAAAAATCATTCTTTTCAAGTTCAAAAAGTGTAGAGGTTGAAGCTGAAGATGGTGCATCAATTAGGTTTATACTTGCAAACAGGGGAACTTATTCTTTAGGAAGGTTAGGTATTGCAGGTGGTGCTTTAGCCGAAGATGCAACAGTTGGTATTGCAATGGTTAATGGAGAAGCATCCCTTGATTTTACTCCTAATGTTGCATTCTCAACTCCTGCCATATTAACAGTTGGTTTTATTGGAGTTGATGTTCATGCGGGTGATGATGTTAGTTTTGTTTATAAGGATGGTACTCAAGAAGTTGAAGTAGCAAACAGTGGAATCTATGTTGGTAATGGCTGGGTAGTTGTATTGAAAGCACAATTAGGTCATTTCTCAAGATTTGGTTTTACAAAATAATAAAATTTTTTTACTTCTCTCTTATTGAATGTTGATAAAAGCTCCTTTGAAAAAGGGAGCTTTTTTTTTATCCCCCATATAATTTAATCTTAAAATTAAAGTACTTGTAATATTTACAATGATTAAGTCCGTTGGAATAAAACCTTATTCTATACTCTAAAAACCAATAATATCTTTGGTACAAATATTGTAAATACCATTCTGAATTGCATTAATTAGTAAATACATAGGTTCTGAGTATTATGACCAAATTAGTCGTGATGTTCAGTGCAGTCATTATTTTGTTTGGCTGTGCTGATGATCAGGGTATCGTCCAGTTTTCTAAGGTGAAAACCCAGCAACCTTTCTTAGCTGCAAAATCAGATGTTACTCGCTCCCTTACAATTGAAAGGACTATTGAAGGTGAACTTGGTGGGGAAATTAACTTTGATCTTAGGGATTCCGAATTCGGAGTAAAGGGTAATTTGGAATTTCCGGAGTTTTCTTTTGTTGATCAAGAACAAGTTGCTATTACAATTCCTAATACAGAAGATGGTGCAGTTATTCTTGATCTCACTCCATCAGAAGTAAAGTTAGAAAGACCAATTTATTTATCAGTAAGATTCACTGGGCTGAAGATTGAAGAGGGGGATGTAATTAATTTTAACTTTATCGATGAGAAAGGGGAACTAAATGATGTTGAATATGGCAGATTGATAATTGACTATGGCGAGGGATGGGCGTTGGTAGTTAATGCAAAGGTATATAAGTTTGCTAGATATGGATTTACCCGCAAGACAACAAAATTGTGAAAATGAATATGATAAAACCTGAATATAAAAATATTACCGAATATCTCGAAGTACTTGAAAAGTATATCGGTACTGCAAAATCAAAAGAAGTTCTGGATAAGATCGGTTCGGGTTTTTTCACAAAAGATAGATCAAGTTCTGCTGCCGATAATAATTATCCCGAAAGTTATAGATTACGCAGTTTTATTGATAGGGTTATAACATATACTGAAAATAATATTTCCCCGAAGAAGCATATAAATTTACTTCTTGACCTTTCGAATCTAACGCTTGGACAAGGCGAACTGTTTCTGGCTTCGGATATATTAAGCCAGATACTTTTCAGAACTATCAAGTATAAAAATCTGCAGAATGAAAAAGCATATGCGTTTTTAGGAATGGGTGAGATAAGCAGTATGCAAGCTAAGTGGGACGAAAGCTTCGGGTATATCAATAAAGCAAAGAAGATATTTGAGGAAACTGATAATTACAAAGGACTTTCGGCTTGCGATAATTTCTTAGGAACATTTTATGCGGAACGAGGGATTCTTTCGAAAGCAAAAAGGCATTTTGAAAAAGGAATTGAAAGGTTAAAAGGAAAACGAGCAAGTAATTTGTTGGCGAATATATTAGTCAATCTCGGTATCCTTAATCATATGACCGGTGATATAGAAGAAGCCAAAAATAACTATGAAAATGCGTTAGCTAAATATGTTAAGAGCAATGACTTCAAAAGAATTGCTCAAACCAGGCATAACTTAGGAATGCTTTACTTGAAAGAGGGTAATTATAAAAGTGCGCTTGACCAGTTTGATAGAAGTATTTTGGTTTCGCAGGAAGATCAGAATTACTTAACATTATCAATTTCATTTTTGAGTAAAGCTCATATTTACACAGAGATGGATAAAATTGATTCTGCTGTTGAGTATATCGAAAAAGCAATGGAACTTAGTCATCACTTGAACGATAGATTAACGATAGCCGATATTTATAAGGTAAGAGGAATAATCGAAAAGAAGAAAAATGATTATGATCTGGCTGAAAACTTTTTACAGACTAGTTTAAGAATAAATTCTGAACTTGGGAATAAATTGAATTATGCTGAAACATCCGTTGAGTTAGGTAAATTATATGCAGAGCTTAATCAGAAGTCCAATGCAAAAAAAGCATTTGAGAGTGCATTGAAATATTACAATAGGATTAATGCTATGATAGAAATCAAAAAAATTAAATCATTTATCACAAAACTGAATTAAATATTTACTAAATTTCGTTCATGTAAAAATTTCACTGAAAATACTATAATTGACTTATCGGCTAAATGATGATCATAATTTTATGAAGTACCAGGAACTAAAAAAATTTGTTGAAGAACAAAAAAAGCAAATCCAAAATCCCATAGATATTCATAGGTCAGAACATCTAAAAATAATTTTAGATATTGTTAACAGTATAAATAAATCACTAATTCTTGACGAAGTTTTAGCCCTGGTGCTGGAGCAGGCTATTTCTTTTACAGAATCTGACAGAGGATTTATAGTATTAAAAAACAGTAAAGGTGATTTAGACTTTAAGCTTGGGTTGGATTCTGATGATCATAAACTTACGATCGAAGACTTTAGCGTAAGTAAAACCGTGGTGGATGAAGTTTTTATAACTGGTGAATCAAGGTTTATTGAGTCTGCGCAAAGTGATGATGACCATAAGAAAAGAAAAAGTATTTTTAACTTAGACCTTCAGACAATACTCTGCTCACCGTTATCAACATCAACTGAGAAAATCGGCGTCATATATGTCGATTCAAAACATCTGCATAAAATTAAAGTTAAGGAAATAACCGATACTTTTGAGATATTAGCCGGGCAGGCTGCAATGGCAATTCGTAATGCCCAGCTATTCAAAGGGCAGTTGGAAGCGAACAGAGCACTCGAAGAATCGAATAAAGAGTTAATAGTAGCTAAGGAAGAAGCTGAGAAATCTGATAGACTGAAATCTGAATTTCTTGCACAGATGTCACATGAAATTAGAACTCCTATTCATATACTGATGAGTTATTCCAATTTAATTCGTGATGAAATTGAAGAAAACGTTGATGAAGATCTAAAATCCAATTTCAATGCGATTGAAGATGCCGGTAAAAGAATAATTAGAACTACCGATTTGATCTTGAACATGTCGGAAATTGCAACTGGCACTTACGAATACAATGAAGAGAATTTTGACCTATTTGATAATGTGCTTAAATCAATTTATGAAG
>JAADIB010000024.1 GCA_013151565.1 Chlorobiota bacterium | reverse complement strand
TATTCAATGAAGAATTAGATGGGTTAGATGAATTAGAAAAATCATATCTTTATAAAATAGCTAGTCGCTTGCCTGCAGATTATAATGAGTTATTACGTTTTTTTGATGAAGATCCTTTACTTCCAAAGATTTTAGATAATCTAACCAAACAAAAACTCATTAGGCTTTCTGGAAGTACTTACGATACATATAATGATGT
Organism: Chlorobiota bacterium; assembly: GCA_013151565.1. Lineage (GTDB taxonomy): Bacteria > Bacteroidota > Ignavibacteria > Ignavibacteriales > Melioribacteraceae > SZUA-22. The sequence continues at coordinate 4,019 of JAADIB010000024.1, read as the reverse complement.
TTTTAAAGAATATTTAGTTTATAACAAGTTACCCGAGTTTAAAAACACCATAATTTACAGGCAATTTCCGAATCCAATTTTAATGGCATTTCATACATGGGTTATAAAAAAGAGGAAATTCACAATTGAGGAATTTACTAAAGAGAATGGCATTAGTAAGGGCAGTGCGTTTAATCAACTTAGAGAGTTAACGAATATAAACACTATCACAAAGAAAGGTGTAAACTGGATAGTTCCAAAACAAGTTGTTGATATATATGATCAAGGTAGATTAGGTGAATTCCTTCGTCAACAATTAATTGCTAATGATGTTGTTTCTAAATTTGTAAACAGAATATCATCTGAGAGTAAAATAGATAAATTATTCGTTTTGCATTTTCTTAAATCAGAATATGCATTTATTGAAGCAAATGAAAAATCATGGGAGTACTATGTTAATGTATTTTTAGCTTGGTTGAGTAGCTCTTTGTTAATAACAATAGATAAAGATGGTTATATTTTCAGAAATAATAACGCACATGATGAGATTGTTAAACTATTAGGAAACATGAAAGACTCAACTACTTACAGAAAAAGGGCTACATCAAATGTTTTTCTACCAAGTGCACCATTTAAACAGGCTCTCACATTCTATAAACTGCTTATTGATGGAAAGACCCTAAATACAGGAGCATTTAAAAAATCAATAGGAGATTTTAAGTATCTTAATATAATTTCTTCTTCACAAGACCTACTCGTTAATTCTGTGTCTGAGTTTGAAAAAGTATCTAGTGTTGCGCTATCTGTAAATGATTTTGATGATTTATGGAACGAAATAAGAAGCAATGGGAATGTAATTTCTACATTCAAGAGAGATATAAATGATTCCATGAAAGACTCAACAATGCTTTGGCGAATCAAAACGCTTATTAGTTGGGGTAAAGGTTTGAATATTATTCCAAATAAAAGATATCAATATAAAAAAAACACATAATGCAGGAGTGGGGTCTTTCATCGTGACAAATTTGTCACGTGACCCCACTGACTCGATCCGGCGCAATCGTGTGGAGTGCGGATTATGATTCGTTTGGTAAGGCAAGTGTATCAATCGCGGCAGTAGAGAATAATTTGAGGTTCCCAGGGCAATATTATGACGGACAGGGTTGCATTATAACTGGAATCGCTACTACTCGCCAGAAGCTGGAAGATACCTCCAAAATGATCCAATTGGGTTTGGTGGGGGAGATGCGGTCAGTGGGGTCAAGCGGGTCAGTGGGGTCAAGTCTTTCATCGTGACATATTTGGGGTCAGTAGGGTCAGGTCTTTCATCGTGACAAATTGTCGTGATGAAAGGCCTGACCCCACTGACTCTTTATGAGCGAAAGTGCCTCCAATGGTGTGATAAATTTACAAAGTGTGGCCGGCTGAAACCTTTTATATGATTATCAAATCTTTTATCGTGACAAAAGAAAGGTGTAGGGTTAATAAAAGGCTGAGGAATGAGGCATAAAATAAGACTGAAAAACATCAAACATATGATATACTTTCAATAACCTGATAACTGATAAGGCATCGGGTTATAACCAAACGCTCAAGCCGACCCGGTAAACCTCGGCGGTTTTTCCTGAGCTTGTGGTTCGTTATAATCTGTGGCCGGGCCGGCTTAGCTTGTCGTTCGGCTTTAGTCATTGAGATATAACCAAGAAGATTAGTTTCATATTGATATGAGTGAAATGAATATTCATAGGGGGGGGAATGCAACGAGAATATTTTACTCGGTACTCAGACAATGAATTTGTAATAGTAGCAAAATTGTTTAGAGCGCCCATAACAAATTATTATAAAAATTTAATTAACTTAAAAGAAGATGGGAAATTTGTTTTTAATATTGATTTTAATTTCAAATTTTATTTGAGATTTTATTTTCCGAAAAAACAATTGACAACTATTAATTCAAAAACTGAACGCTTAATAATAATGTTTAATGGTCTTAATGAAGTAAATGATGTTAATTTTAGCCTGTATGATAGACTTGGTAAATCTTTTGCCTCACAAGGTTTTCCTGCAGTCCTTTTCCCAACACCTTTTCATTTGAATAGATCTGCAATAGACACTAGAGAATTTGAATATAACGATTGGGAAGAAAGGCCTAAAGATTTCCCAAAGAATAAAATAAAGACACCAGCAATACCTTTAGCGAAAAGGCCATATTGTTTGTATATGAATTTCATCCAAACAATTCATGAATATACTATTTTTAGACATCTTATCGATCATGAATTTAATAAAATAAAAAGGTGTGATACATACGATATCCCTAAAGTAAACAAAGAGGAGAAATATTTTTTCAATCAGTACTTCACCAACAAAAAAACGGAAGTAAGTCTTTTGGGTTATTCCCTTGGAGGCCTGTACGCACTCTCTTGCTTTAGTAAAAATCCTGAAAGAATTAATTCATGCGCATTATTAAATTCTGGAGCATCGTTGGACCAGATGAATTTAAGAAAATTCGTAAAAAGGGAAGTATGGAAAAAGATAGCAAACAATTTACGGTCTGTTAAATACTGGGGATGTGGGAAGAACACACAAGCAGATATTTTAAATGACAATAATTACGCACTTATTAATAATGTATTTTTTTACAATCCATTGGAAGATAGTATAACAAGAGTCGGGAAAAAGTTGTTATTTATTATGGGGGGCAAGGATGAAATATTAAAACCTGACTCGGTAAAAAGACTTGAACCGGAAGGCTTTGCATTAAACAAATTTGTAATTGGTGAATTAGAGCATCTTTTGTTTGACGATGTTGAATTTAACAATTGGTACACAAGGTTAATATATATTATTACTGACTTTTTTAGCGAGACTGCAGATATATCTATTTCAAAGCAGGAATCGCTTGATTGCTTGTTAAGTTTTAATGGGTTATGCAATGGTCATCTTTTTCCCAATGGGTCAAATACTCAGTATGATATATTGAGGCTGCGTAATATTTTAAAGGACGAACTACTAAAAATAATTAAAGACGAACAGACAATAGATAAAGTTGTTTCTTTGTTTGATAGTATTTACAGGGTTGTTATCTCTCATACTAAAGATGCCTTTTACATAATAAATCGTATGAATTTAAAAACGAATGATTTATTGTTTGGTAAATTTATTGTCAAATATTGTGAAGGACATAAAAATAAAAAAGAAATAAAAAAATTAATAAGTGTACTAAAAGATTTCAGGCCTGAAAAACAAAAAATTGGAGCATGGCTTATAGACAATAAATATATTACCGTGAATGAGCGTAACGGTGCGATTAAACGTCAATTAGAAGCCTATTCAGAATTTTGCGAAACAAGCAAAGTTGGTAAACAAATATTGATGCCTATGTTTCAAGAAAAAATTTCAATGCTTAATATATAAAGGCTCTTCCGGATTTGTGGTGGGATTTTTCATTGAGCCATTTTGGGGTAAAGGTTTAACCCACCGCAGACGGTCAGTGGGGTCAAGTCTTTCATCGTGACAGATTTGTCACTGACCCCCACTGACTCGCTATAACCAGCCTTGATTTGGGGCAGTAAAAATCAGCGATATAGTTGTCGCTAAACGTCTTCAAATCCCCCCTGCCCCCCTTTTCTAACCCCCTTTTCTAAAGGGGGATTAAAAGGAAGTATATCCTTTTTAATACAATTTTACCCACACTCTTCTACGATGAGCCTAAATTTTATGGGACAACAGGTGGTGATTTTTCTTTGCTCTTTGCACCTAACCCAAGTTCGCCATCAAAAATAAAAAAGCCATTTAACATCAACGACTTACATCTTTTTGATCGTTTTTTTCTACACTACATCTTTGAGGCTTAACTGATATTTTTTTAAAACTCGCCCTAGAGAAGTCAATTTTACCTTCAGTGCGTTGTATATTAAGTACTGTTTCGCTGTAGGTGTCGTACATATCCGAATATTAACAATGTGATTGTCCTGGCTATTCATTGTTGTCGTCACTCTCGTATGCGTTGCCAGAATATTGCCAATACTCCCCCAGTT
>JAADIB010000214.1:2971-15923 GCA_013151565.1 Chlorobiota bacterium | reverse complement strand
GTCCTTTTTGCTCTTGTACTGTCAGGTATACGACATAAAGGGAGATGAACGAGAATATAGTTCTATATTATTTTAGTATATAAAAAATTAAATTAAAAAGGACAATATGAATACGAAAGATAATATTGCAGTCGCGGTAAATAAGAATACAAAACTTTGGCCCGGACATTTTGGAATATCACCTTACTATTATATTTATGATAGAGATAGAAATTTAATTGAGAAAAGAATTAATCCGCATGGAGCAGGTCATACTAATCATTCACATCATGATGATGATAATCAGCCAAAGATGATCAAAGAAATTTTAAATGATTGTGATGTATTTATAGGTAAGCGAATGGGTGAAAAAAGCAAGCAAAAATTGGCAGAGAAATTAGGTGTCACTACAATTCTCACAAAAGAAACTGATCCGATAAAAGCAATAGAAGAGTACTTAAAATGAAACTACTGATTATTTATGCCGATAAATTCGGATACAAAACAAGCAAAAAAGGTCTTGAAGAAGCTGAGAATATTTCAGAAGAAAAAGAATTTCAGAATTGTTTAGTTGGATTCATTCACTTTGAAGAGAAGGATGAAGAAAATTTATCCGCTGTAGAGACCAAGATGATCAAACAATTGAAATGGGCAGCAAGAAAAAATGAAACGAATAAAATAATTCTTCACTCATTTGCCCATCTGTCACCAAGCAAGGGTTCACCGGAAAAGACAAAAGAATTGTTTAACAGCGCAGAACAAAGGTTAAAAAATGCCGATTACGAAGTTTCTCAAACACCGTTCGGTTATTTCCTTGATCTGGATGTAAAAGCGCCGGGATATTCATTTGCCAGATTGTTCAAAGAGTTTTAAGAATGCATTCCAATGTAGTGAGATACGGATATTAAATGGAAAATGAAAAACGGAATTTTATTGCTTTTAACTGGCATGCATTCTGGCTCGCATTAGCTCAAACCTTTGCCGATAAGAATACGGTACTTCCGGGTTTGATCTTATTTGCCGGCGGGACACAATTAGAAATTGGATTTTTAACCTCGATCATGATCGGGATTCCTCTGTTATCGCAATTGCTGTTTGCCAGTTATCTAACAAGAAAACCTCTTAAAAAACATTTTCTGCTTCTTGGAATATACATGAGAGTGTTAGCTTTTGCCGGTGTTGTTCTAAGTCTTTCCTCCCTTGAGAGTTCAAATCCGAACTTTATCATCTATTCCGTATTTGCTTGGATGTTTCTTTTTTCTATCAGCGGTGCATTTGCCGGAGTTTCGTATACAGATATACTTGGGAAAAGTATAACAGGAGAAACCCGAAAACGGTTTTTTGTTTTTCGACAATTCCTCAGCAGTCTGGGTGTGTTAATTTCAGCATTGGTTGTCAGATTCATTCTCCGTGAATTGGAATATCCTCAGAACTATATCATTATGTTTTCAGCGGCGAGCGCACTATTGTTTATTGCAACTTTCGGATTTTTAATGATCAAGGAACGTCCATCCGAAATAAAAGAAAGTCCCGAAAGTTTACTCACTATTTTGCGTTCTATTCCTAGTATTATAAAAAAAGATGGCAATCTCAGAAACTTGGTTATAAGTGTTAATCTTCTGGCTATTTCGTTCACGCTGGTCCCGTTCTATGTTTCACTCGTAAAATCCAATTTCACTCTAGATAAAACAACGATCGGGAATTTTCTTTTACTCCAGATAATCGGGATGATAATCTCAAATCTTTTCTGGATGAAGTTAACAAAGTTGAAAGGATTCAAAGGAATCTTTAAAATTACAATAATTCTCTATGCCCTACTTCCAATAATTGCGCTCTTGTTTGCATCATTTTTCTCTATGGAATATTTTGGAATTGTGTTCCTTGTTGTCGGGGCATCGATCAGCGCTTATAAAATTTCAGGCGAAAGTATTCTTATTGAAATATCAAATGAGCATAATCGTCCGTTATACACGGGAATATATGGAACATTTAATTTGACCATGTCGATCTTCCCTCTTATTATCGGATTGCTTTTATCACAATTGGGATTTTACATTATCTTTTCCGTCAGCAGCCTGCTGACCATTTCTGCCCTCTACTTTTTAAGAAAGATGGAATGTCCCATTGACAAGATAGCCAAATAGTTTTTCTCTGTAACGAGCTTGTTTTTACAAACAGCAAGATTTTCCAGTTAATGCCGCAAAAAAGATATGATATATTTTTTGTGTCGGGATTAAATTAATTGTAACTTTCGTATATAATTCTTAAAAAATTATACAATTTTCAATAAACAAAAAAAAGGAGTAAAATCATGAAAATCAATAAGTATGAAGATATTTCGCAAATTGATAGAGAAGCGAAAAAAGATTATATCGATCGACATTCTGCATTTGTACATTGTGAAAGCAGCGCTGCAAAAGGTGAAAAATTCAAAGTAAAAGTTAAAGTCGGCGACGAATATGCTCATCCAGATGATTTCGATCATTACATTGCATACGTTCAATTGTGGAACGGCGAAACATTTTTAGCTCAAGCAACATTTACAGCCGGTGTTCTTGGTTCTGCAGCAGGACATTTGGAAGTTGACTTTTACATTGTTCCAACAAAAAATATGAAATTAACAGCTATGGCTTACTGCACAAAACATGGTTTGTGGCAGAGTGATGAAGTTGTTGTGGAAGTTGCTTAATGCTTAATTAAAAAACCTCCGACGTTTTAGCTTGTCCGTCTTAGACGGAAAACGTCGGAGGTTTAATTTCTTTCTTAATAACAATTATGTTTAAATATTTACCTTCCGTTTTCCAAAATCATCAAGTCAGCTAAAATGAAGCCAGTTTCCTCTAACAGAGGATCATCAATTCTGATATTTGGTTTCTTAACTTCTTCTTTACCTTTCAATTCCAGATTTTCATACTTCTCGCGTTCTTTCTTTCTTTCTTCTTTCCTTTTCTCAAACTTTTCTCTTTCCTTAGCCCGAACCTCTTCATTCAGAGAATACTCAACTTTTTTCTTCCTGATCTTATATTCTTCAATATCCTCTTTTAAATACTGGAATTCAAAATTATCCTTAATTCGTTTTTCATGTTCCTCTTCAAGTTTTGGAACATAAGTTTCTATATCACCATAAATTTGGTATTCGGTCGGAGCTATCTGATCCCATGGTAATGCGCTTGGCTCTGAAGCTTCGCCAAACTCATCTCGAGGAAGCGATGGGAATTGGACATCGGGCATTACCCCAAGTAGCTGTGTACTGCTGCCGGTTATTCGATAAAATTTTGCAACTGTTATCTTCAGCTTACCCAAGTCTTCATCTTTTGTAGGCATAAATCTATTTAGATCAATCAAATTCTGGACAGTTCCTTTTCCAAAACTCTGCTCTCCTATTATGACTCCTCTACCGTAATCTTGAATTGCGCCTGCAAAAATTTCCGAAGCTGAAGCGCTGTATCTATTAATCAGAACTGCCATTGGCTTATCATAAAAAAGAGAAGGATCGGGATCTCTATCAACTTCAATCTTCCCGTCGGAACTCTTTACCTGCACAACCGGACCTTCCTTAATAAATAAACCGGTGAGCTGAACAGCCTCTTGCAGAGAGCCGCCGCCATCGCTTCTAAGATCTATTATCAAACCATCTACGTTTTCTTTTTCTAACTTGGTTATAAGTTTTTTTACGTCTCGTGTTGTACTTCTATAATCAGGATCGCGTTTCCTTTGAGCTTCAAAGTCGATATAAAAAGCCGGGACATCAATTACACCAAGTTTATAAATCTTTTCATTCTCTTCAATATTGATAATCTTTGAACTAGCTGCCTGCTCTTCCAATTTGATTTTGTCCCTTATAAGTTTTACCTCTTCGGTCGGCATGTCAAAAGTTGCGTCAGCTCTAAGGATGGCAAGTCTCACCATAGTACCTTTCTTCCCTCTTATCAACTTGACCACACTATCAATTCTCCAGCCGACAACGTCAACCATTTCGCCGTCTTTACCTTGACCAACGGCAACAATTCTGTCATTCTCAAAAAGATTTTTGCTCTTTGCAGCCGGACCGCCCGGTATTATTCTGGCAATTGTAGTGTAATCATCCTTCACCATTAGTGACGCCCCGATCCCCTCGAACGAAAGGCTCATTGAGATATCGAAGTTTTCTGAAGTGATTGGCGAGAAGTAACTAGTATGCGGATCGATAGAACTTGCGAAAGCATTCATATAAATTTGGAAAACATCTTCTGGATTATACTGAAGAATTACCTTATGAAATCTTTGATACCTTTTGGTTAATGTCTTTGAAGTCTTTTCCCAATCTTCTTTTGCAAGTTTCTTATTCAGCGCATCGTTCTTTAATCGTTTGCGCCAGATATCGTCAAGTTCTTCAGTGTTTTTTGCCCATTTGGCTTTTTTTCTGTCGGGAATAAATGTCTCAGAGATTGAGTAATCAAATTCGGTTTTTAAACGATCAACCACGTAATGCATCCTTTCGGTTAACCTATTCTTAAAAGTATCGAATATCTCGAACGGAGCGTAAAGAATTCCCTCCTTTAAATAATCATCTAAACTGTACCTGTATTTTTCAAAATGATCAATATCGGATTGCAAGAAATACATTCTATTGTAATCCAGCGTCTTTATATAATTATCAAAAATAATTGATGATAGCGAATCATTAAGATCAACTTTTTTATAATGGTATCTTGACAAAAGAGTTGTTACAATTCTATCAACCTTTGATTGTAATTTGGTTGGATAGAGAACTTTGAATGTATCAATTACAGCATTTTGCTCTGCAAACTGTTCACCTGTCTGTGCAAAAGAATTTAAAGTGAATAAAAAGAGTGTAAGTATGAATAATAGTTTTTTCATTATTTTTCCAATCTAAAAGAATTTAATTATATACAAATAAATCATTGAATTGTTTCAATCACGAGGGTGATAAATATTTACCAATAATTTGAAATACAATTTAAAGATTTTTTTTGATTATTGAGAGAGTAAGAAAAATATAAATTAAAACACGGAGAAAAAATGGATATAGAAAGAATTCGAGAATATTGTTTAAACAAGCCTGGGACAAGCGAAAGTCTCCCATTTGATGATACCACGCTTGTATTCAAAGTAATAAGTAAAATGTATTGTCTGCTGAATATGGAACTGCCTTTCAGTATTAACTTAAAGTGCTTGCCGGAAAAGGCAATTGAACTTCGTGAACAATTTGAAGAAGTCCAGCCCGGCTACCACATGAATAAAAAACATTGGAATACAATTCTGCTTGACGGAAATTTACGAGATAATCAAATTACCGAATGGATTGATGATTCCTATAACCTTGTCGCAGCCGGACTTACAAAGAAAGAAAAAGTGGAACTAGCTAAACAGAAGAATAAATAATTTTTCTTTATAACAATCTAATTATTTGCGAACAAATAATTCTCGTGCAGTAAATCACAAAAATATTTTAATTCCTCAAGTGTTTCATACTTTAGAACAGTTCTAAAACTATCGACCATTTCAGGACAGCTTACATCATAGATAACTTCTGCAATAAGCATTTTGTAATCTATGCTTGTTTCACTTTCAAATTGCTTGATCAAGATCGGACAAACTTGTTTCAGCTTATATCTTGCGATCATTTTGATCGAAGATTTTTTCAAGCCCGTATTCTCGGAATGAACACCATTTGCAAGTGAAGCAATACTGTTACTAGAAAGAACTATCTCTTTTTCCTGCCCAGTTAAATTTGTTATGCCGCTGAATAAAACAGCGAACACAATAATTGTTAAACGTCTCATCTCTTCCCCCCATAGTTAGTGATGATTACAATGCTTAAGACGTACTATGTTATGAAAAAGTTACAAGAAATTTTATTTTTTTAATTATGTGGATATTTCATATCGTCCTGATGGGACTAAGTTTTCTCATCTGCTATTTTTGTTATAAAGATTATCTCCCCACGGGACATTAGGTTTAATTAATTCTGTATGTCCCATAGGGACAGCATATTTATAGAACTTTATATGCAAAAATAATAGAGTCCCATCGGGACGATATATTTTCTGATAATATTGAAACACATAACTAAAACTTTGGGAATTTTGAATATGCCTCTATCAACAATTCTTCATATTCTCGAAATGATATCTCTCTTGCACCAAACATTGCCAGATGATCAGTCATAAATTGAACATCAACAACAGTGAAGCCGTTTATCTTCAACCTCTCAAACAGTTTTACCATTGCGGTCTTTGACGCTTGAGATTTTTTTGAGAACATTGATTCACCGAAAAACGTGCCTCTGAATGTTACTCCGTACAACCCGCCAACCAGTTTGTTTTTCTGATAAACTTCAACCGAATGCAGAAATCCGAGATCATTTAGGTTTTGGTAAGCTTTTATCAATTCATCCGATATCCACGTTTTCTCGCGGTTGGCGCATTCTTTCACAACTTGCATTGTTTCTTTGTCATAACCGAATTCAAAATCGGTAGTTTCCATGAACTTCTTAAGTGATCTTGGAATCGAAAATTCATTGACCGGGATCACGGCTCTGGTATCGGGGAGATACCAGTTTATTGTACCATCTTCCTCCGCCATGGGAAATGCGCCCCCGGCATACATTGAGATCATGAAGTTCGGTTCTAATAATTCCCTGCTACGTATTTGTCTATTCTTTTCATCCATTTATTTTTTAGATTAGCGATTCAGAAAACTTTATTTATTCATGACTAAAACTCATAATAGACAATCATTAATATACACATTATCGGCAGTATTTTTCTGGTCAACTGTTGCTACTGCATTCAAACTTGCGTTAGATGGAATGACCTACGCACAGCTATTGTTTTACGCATCATTAACCAGCACGATTGTATTATTTGTTTTCAATTACTTCTCACACGGAAATAATTTCAAACTGTTACTCAACAAGGAATCGATCAAAAAAAGTCTTCTGCTTGGACTTTTGAACCCTTTCTTTTATTACATGGTTTTATTCAAAGCTTATTCACTTTTACCTGCTCAGGAAGCGCAACCGCTTAACTATACTTGGCCCATAGCCATCTCAATTTTATCGGCAATATTTTTAAAACAGAAAATCAGTTTTAAAACAATCTTAGGATTAATAACAGCGTTCATCGGAGTTATTATAATTGCCACACACGGTGATCTTTCTACTCTTCATTTTGAAAATCTTTTTGGAGTTTCCTTTGCATTGGGTTCTTCAATTATATGGGCAGCGTTTTGGATATTGAATTTACTTGATCATCGTGAAAACACAGTAAAACTATTCGGAGCATTTTTAATCGGAACGATCTATTCCGCCCTTTATATTTTCTTTTTTGATTCATTTATGCTGGGAGACTTTAGCTATTTATTCAGCGCTATGTATGTGGGGCTTTTTGAAATGGGAATTACTTTCTTCTTATGGAATAAAGGCTTACAGCTGAGCACCGATAAGGCTAAGACCTCAACTCTTGCATACCTCTCCCCTTTTCTATCCTTGGTCTTCATTGCATTAATATTGAAAGAGACAATTCTACTTTCATCAATCGTGGGTTTGATGTTTATAATCGGAGGAATACTTTTTCAACACTTAAGTAAGAGGACTGTGAATTCAGTTTAACAGCAGTATTAAAGCACAACCTTATTCGACAACTCATTTGTATCATCACTCTTAATGGGGAAATGCTTTGAAAGTATTTCGCCAATTCTTTCTATAGCCAAAAGAACTCCTTCAACAAAATGACCTAGTTTGAATTGCGCTTCCATTTCGCTCCGGATATCGTCCCATGTTTTTTGTTCAACTTTAGAGTTGATACCTTCGTCAGCAATAATGTAAAATTGTCTGCTTCCCAATAGAATATAAATCAGAATCCCCGTTTTATCTCTTGTTTCATTCATCTTCAGATTATAAAACTCTCTCTGAGCTAATTCCTTTATGTCTTTTTTCTTCAGGGAAAACGGAACGGATTCTTTAATTGCAACTCTAACTTCGCCGGATGTGATTTTCTCGGTTTCTTTTATTTTATCCGAGATCATTAAAAAATCATCATCATCAAAAAAGTGATATAGTAATTCGTTTGCCATATTCTCTTGTAAAATTATCTATCAGATAACCTAAACTAAAAAAAAGGAATATACTTCACAACTAATTTAACACATTCGGAAAAAGCAATTTTACTTTTTAGTATATTTGTACAATTGATAAATTACTTTACCAGAGGAAGAAATGGAATTAAAATTGAATAAATTGGAAAATTTTCACGGACGGAAAGGTCCGCTACTATTAGTAATTATGGATGGAGTTGGTTACGGCAGAAGAGATGATTCCGACGCTGTTTATTTAGCAAATACTCCGACATTGGATAAGCTGTTGGAATCTCCGCTAAAAGCAAAATTAAAAGCGCACGGACCGGCTGTCGGTTTACCTTCTGATGATGATATGGGCAATAGTGAAGTAGGGCATAACGCAATGGGCGCCGGACGGATTTTCGATCAAGGAGCAAAACTGGTAAACAAGTCAATAGAAACCGGTGCAATTTTCGAATCTAACAGTTGGGGAAAAGTTATGGACAGATCTCATAGAGGAGGTACTGTTCATTTTATCGGGCTTCTTTCCGATGGTAATGTTCACTCTCATATTGATCAGCTTTTCACAATGGTTAAAGAATGTGCTATTAGAAAAGTGAGCAAAGTTAGACTTCATATTTTACTCGACGGTCGCGATGTTGGAGAAAAATCAGCGCTTAATTATGTTCGCCCGACAGAAGAACTGTTAAAATCAATTTCTGAAGAAACCGGTTTTGATTACAAAATTGCATCTGGCGGTGGCAGAATGATAACAACAATGGATAGATACAATGCCGATTGGTCAATAGTAGAACGAGGCTGGAAAGCTCATGTTCTTGGTGATGCTCGGCATTTTAAGTCGGCTGAAGAAGCCATTCAAACAATGTATGATGAAGACCCCGACATCACAGATCAATATCTTGAATCATTTGTAATAGTCAACGATAATGATAAACCGGTTGGAACAATTAGAGACGGTGATGCTGTGATCTTTTTCAACTTTAGAGGCGATAGGGCAATTGAAATTTCTAAAGCTTTTGAAGATGAAGATTTGAATGAGTTCGATAGAGTGAGAGTCCCGAAAGTTTTTTATACCGGGATAATGGAATATGACGGAGATCAGCATATCCCAAAACACTTTTTAGTTGAGCCGCCTGCAATCGATAGAACCCTTAGTCAGTATTTGTGCGCAGAAGGAGTTACTTCTTTTGCAGTTTCCGAAACGCAGAAATTTGGTCATGTAACATATTTCTGGAATGGAAATAAATCAGGATACATTGATGAGAGATTGGAAAAATATATTGAGATTCCATCGGACAAAATTGAATTTGATAAAGCGCCAAGAATGAAAGCCGATAAAATAACCGATACAACAATTGAACTGCTGGAATCAGGGAAATATAAGTTTGGCAGAATAAATTATCCAAACGGCGACATGGTTGGACATACCGGTAATGTTGAAGCGGCAATAATAGCTGTTGAGACAGTTGATGATGGATTGAAAAAATTACTCCCGGTAATAGAAGAACTGGGTGGGATTATGCTAGTTACAGCTGACCACGGCAATGCGGACGAAATGTTCACAATGAAGAACGGAGAAAAGGCTGTTAAAACATCACATACCTTAAATCCTGTGCCATTTGTAATTTATGATCCGAATTATAATGGTGAATATGAAATGGCAGAAATTGAACAACCCGGATTAACGAATATTGCCGGCACAATTTTGAATCTGCTGGGTTATCAGAACGTTGAAGATTATGAACCTTCGCTGATCAAAGTGAAATAGAGAAACTATTGAGAAAAACAAATGCCTAGTAAACGTTGGGAAATTGCTCAAACGTATGAAAAAAATTGGTGGGATGAAAAAGCTGAATTAATTGATTTTGAGTTTTATAAAAATTACGCCACTGATCTAAAACAATTTATTAATGAGTATTTAATTATAAAAGATGATACAAAGATTTTAGAAGTCGGTAGTGGCGCGGGGGGTATAATTACTTTTCTAAATGAAAGTAAATTGAGATTTGCAATTGATCCTTTAGAAGATTTCTATTCAGAAGTTGAAAACTTCAAGAAACAAAGAGATCATGAAGTTAAATATAGAAATGCAGTTGGTGAAAACTTGCCGTTTGAGAATAATAATTTTGATTTAATTATTATGGATAATGTTTTAGACCATTGTGATAATCCTAATGAAGTAATGAAGGAAGTAGTTCGGGTATTAAAAAAAGAAGGAATAATATATTTTAAGCAAAACACCTATCATTATTGGGGTAAAGCTATCCGTTCTATCATGGAATTCTTCACAATAGATAAAGGTCATCCATATACCTTTAGTAAAAAAATGATAAAGAGGCTAATTAAAAAGTATAATCTTAAAACATTAAAAAAACTTAATACGGGTTACATGAAAACATGGAAACGGGAGTTTCTATCAAAAAATTTAAAAGATAAGATCAAAGCTTTTCTCCTAGTTACACGAAATAAGCGGATTTATTTATTAAAAAAGAATAGCTAATAATGTAAGGAATACACTATTCCCAAAATTTGCACTTGTTTTTTTCAATCTAAATCAAGATTTTTGGTATGAAAATGGATTACTAAAAGGGAAAGATGCTCAAAAAGATTAGCTTAGTTCCGATATTGGTCTTATTTATCCTCACCCAGAGTTTTGGACAAACCGAAATTGCAAAGTATGCCGGTGAATTTATTTCAATTGGAGTCGGCGGTAGAGCGCTGGGGATGGGAAGCGCACAGGTTGCAGTTGTTGATGATATCACTGCCGGATATTGGAATCCAGCAGGTTTGGCTAGAATGAATTATCCGCAAATTGCATTAATGCACGACGAGCAGTTTGGCGATCTTGTAAATTATAATTACGGCGCTATTGCTATTCCTTTTGGTAAAGATATGAGTTTCGGATTAAGCGTTATAAGATTAAGTGTTGACGGAATTCCGGATACACGTAATGCATTGATCGACGGCAGAACTGGATTGGTTATTAACGATATCAATAATCCGAATGCAAGAATCGATCCCGACAGAATCACTGAGTTCAGCAATACCGATTGGGCATTTTACGGTACTTTCTCTAAAAAGCAAAGTGATGATTTTTACTGGGGCGCAAATGTTAAAGTCATAAGCAGAAGCATTGCAGAATATTCCGCTCTTGGAATTGGCTTTGATGTCGGCGCTTTATACGAACCTATTGATGATCTTTATCTTGGTGCAAACTTAATGGATATCACAACTACTCTTATTGCTTGGGACGGCGGCAGGAATGAGTTGATTTCACCTACTGCAAAGATCGGTGCTGCTTACGGATTTCAATTTTTAGGCGGCAGATTTCTACCTGCCCTCGATTTGGATGTGCGGTTTGAAAATAGAAGATTCGCTTCAACATTTAACGCCGGTCCAGTTAGTTTTGATGTGAGAGCCGGACTTGAATACAGCTTCAGAAATATCTTTATGATCCGCGCCGGTTATAATGACGTGAAACAATTCACACTCGGCGCCGGGGTTAAATTACCTAAGTTAAGAATCGATTACTCCTTTGCTCAATTTTCTGGTTCGGAGGATAATGTATTAACAAAAGATGCAACACACAGAATCTCATTAATATTAACACTTGAAGAACCGAAATTTCTCCGTGATGGGATGTAAACAATTTTAATTTAAATTGTTATATTAAATGTTATTCTTACGAAATTAGGAAAACAATTATGAGAGAAGTTATTATTTATCCCGGTGAAGATAATTATTGGGTTGCCGAGTGCCCTAGTCTACCAGGCTGCATTAGCCAAGGAAAAACCAAAGAAAAGGCAATTGAAAATATTAAGGAAGCTATAAAATTATATATTGAATTGTTGAATGAAGATGGTTTAAAAGTGCCTGATGAAAATTTTGAAACTCTCATCGTAGCGGTATGAGTTCCTTACCAAGTATTTCTGGTAAAAAATGTGTTAATGCATTAAAAAAATCCGGGTTTTATTTCAAGCGTCAAAAAGGAAGTCATATTGTGCTAAGACGTGATAACCCTTTTACACAAATTGTAATCCCAAATCACAGAATATTAGACAGAGGCACATTAAGAGCAATTATCCGGCAAGCAGATTTAAGTGTGTCTGAATTTACTAAGTTATTATAATTTATTTAACGTCTATGAATATATTTCACTTGCTCAAATCTCAAAGTATTACTAGAATTTTTCTGTCGTTCTTTTTGCTATTTTTTTTACTCCAATGTACCAGCCGATATACTCAAAAGGATGCTGAACAGATCCTTTCTGCTGAAAGAGTTACAGCTAATACATCCGATATTTCTGTTCTCGCTCCGAAAGGATGGCGTACAATTGAGGCAAATGATTCGTCCTTTGTTGATCTGTGGTTTGTCAGTAAAGATTATAACACCTCATTAAGTATCATCCCATTGCACGGCAAAAAAAATAAACAGAGTCTTACAGAATGGAACAGCATTAGTAAGCTTTCTAACAAAATGAAATTCAAAAAAGACAACATTGAAATTGTTGATGGCTACAACGACGAGATCAATGGAATTCAAACTGTTTCTTACTACTTCAAAACCGATGATGCTTTACACCGAATTACAATATTTAAATTCAATGGAAAGTTCTACGAGTTAACCGGTTTGGATAAAGGTCCTAATCACAATAGAAAATCTCAACTTTATCATTTAAGAGAACTTCAAACTGCTGTTATTCAATCTGTTAGATAGCTCAATAACTTAGTTTCAATATATCATCCCGCCGGGACTCGTTCCATTGGTCTATAATCCGATGTTAAAAATATTATATCCCTACGGGATAATTGATTTTAATATTTATGATTATCTGTTTAACTCCGAAAAGAATAAACTGTTTTACATTAAACGATTTTAATGATAATTAGAA
>JAADIB010000214.1:0-2935 GCA_013151565.1 Chlorobiota bacterium | reverse complement strand
CTTAAAAAATCATAGTTATCATAATGATCTGTGTTCCAATAAAAATATATGAATATAGTACTAGCTTCGGAGTTAACTGGATAATCATATTAATATTTTACATAACTGTCTGTCCCTTTAGAGACAATATATTTATAGATAATTATTAGTATAAGCAAATAAGTCCCAGCGGGACGATATTAAATATTTGTGGAATTGAAAAATCGCACATTCCATTGTAACAGTATTATCTGGGAACTATTTTTCATCTCAAACTATTTTAAATTTAAACGGCAACATTTCTTAGTTTTAATCATCTCTTATTTAAACAAACTATAAACGCGTGCAAAAATACTCCAATAACATAGTTCAGTTTACAATTGCGTATAACCGCTACAAGATTGGCGTTTATAATTATGTTCTTAAAATGGTTGGCAATAAAATGGTGTGTGATGATCTCGTACAAAATATCTTTCTCAAACTTTTTGAAAATCTTGACTCGATTAAAAATAGAGAAAGTATAAAATTCTGGATTTACACAACTGCACGAAATGAGGTTTATGGATACTTCAGGAAAAAGAAAATTGACACGGCGAAATTTACAAGTGAAGATACTTCAGACGTGAAAAAAAGATCGGATGAAAATATCGAATATCAATTTGAACTAAAAGAGATGAGAAAACTGATACTAAATGAACTAGAAAATATTTCAATTGAGCAGAAGGAAATTTTTCTCCTTAAAGAATACAGCGGGTTGAGCTATAAAGAGATAGCAGTAATTGCCGACATCGATGAGAATTTAGTAAAAAGCAGGTTATACAAAACAAGGCAGAAGTTGATCAATAGATTGTCAAAAATAATTGGATAAAATAATAATATGGTTTAATTGTTCTATTGCTAAATTGTTGTTGAGGCAATAGTTATCAATAAAACAATTTAACTATTCAACAATTTGTAATAAATAATATTTCTATATGCTGAATGAAATAATAGTTTTAAGTGAGGTAAAAAGATGAGCAGTGAAAAAATAAAAGAATTAATAAACAGATACTTCGATAATGAACTTGATAAAAGCGAAGAAGTATTTCTATTTACAAATCTTTCACAAAACGAAGAAGCAAGAGAGTATTTCAAACAGATGAACGTACTGAGTGAAAACATAAAAAACACATTTGAGAAATTCCCACTTGGATTAGAGGAAGAAATTCTGAATGCAACCGTTAGCAGAAGTGAACAAAGTCGAAAATTCACATTTAGAATTCCTGCGATAATCAGTTATGCCTTTTCGGTTGTACTGCTGATATTATCAATTGCACTTTACAGCAAATCGGTTGAGTACAAAAAAGATATTGAAATAAACATGCAGAAAATTAATTACCAGAACAAAATGCTGGAAATGATGTTCAATTCACTTCCTCCGGCAGAAGTTAAAGCAAAATTGGAAAACCCAATAATAATAAGACCAACAATGTGAGGTTGATATGAAAAATTTAGTATATGTAATAATTATTGCCACGATATTATTTTCATGTAATGAAACAAAAGTAAAAATAATCCATAATTATGATTTGGAATACTATTCTGAAAACAACGTGAAAATTCCTGCGATTCTTAAAGATGCAACATTGGAGAACACATTAAATCAAAAAATTGCTGAATTATTAAAAGAATATTCTAAAAAGAGCAGTAATAAATTTGGATTATCTATTAACTGGAGACTATATATTAATAAGGATGGGAAAGTAGATTTTATCAAAGACCTAGGGAATAAGTATAATCCAAGAATTGTTGAGGATCAAAACTCAACATTTAGTAAAAAAATTCTTAACCGCTTGTTACCTGAAATTGAGAAATGGGAATTTACTCCAGCAAAGTTGTTTGATAACAATGTAAACTCATCAATTGATTTAACTGGATTATTTGCTTTTACACCACAAGGTGATGTAAAAATATACCGCCCTATAAAATTCAATACTGAAAGCAATCAATTTGTTGAATATTTTGTCGCAGTTGAACAAATGCCATCACCGATTGGGGGAATTAAAGCAATTCAAGAAAATATTGTTTATCCGGAAATTGCCAAAAGAGCAGGGATTGAAGGTCGTGTTTTTGTTAAAGCATATATCGATTCAACCGGTACTGTGACAAAAACAGAATTGCTTCGCGGTATTGGTAGTGGCTGCGATGAAGCAGCAATGAATGCGGTTAAGAAAGTTAAATTCAAGCCCGGCAGACAAAGAGGAAAAGCTGTGAATGTTCAAGTTACTGTACCAATATTATTTAAGCTTAGTAACGGTACTGAGAATTCTAAAAATTCTGAATCCGAAGACCAGATGTTTTTAACATATAAAGGAAATATTAATCAAAATGGTTTATCAAAATTAATAGGGAGAATTATTTCAGCTAATGAAGGAATGCCAATTGCAGCCGCTAATGTTTTATTAGTTGGGACAAAATTTGGCGCTGCTACAGACAATAACGGGGAATTTTCTATATCTAAAATACCACCGGGGGAATATTTACTTCAAGTGTTTCATCCAACTTATGGGAAGCATGATTTGGGAAAAGTATATTTAAAACCCGATATAAATACATTTGCAACGATTAAAATTAAGAAAGGTAGTTAGTAAACATAAGACGTTAATAGGACACTGAGAAACTCTTAGTGTCCTATTAAATCGAGAACTTAACACCGCCAACGATCCATCTACCGGGTAAAGGGATTCCCGCTATATCATTGTATGGAGAATTGAAAAGATTAGTAGCTTTGATATAAATATTAAGTTGATCTATTGAACGATCAATTTTAAGATCGGTGATAAAATGACTTCCAACATTCACTCTTTCTTCGTACCGCATAAACCAATTGAAATTAATCCCTCCTAAGAAGTTATGTCCAATAGTAATTATTACTTGGTGCTTCAAATATTGGAGTAAATAGCGAGATGTATAATTA
>JAADIB010000166.1 GCA_013151565.1 Chlorobiota bacterium | reverse complement strand
ATATTGTTTCATCCATTTAATTTTTTGGTAAAACCAATTAATTAAAATATTTTTTAAATATGATCAATATCTGTAAAGCCGGCAACAACATTATTATCCGTAACCAGATCATCTATATCAAGTTTATGTATATCATTAACGCCATTTGTGCGGGCGAATATTTTTAATTCATTATTTGTAGCAGTATAAAAATTTCTGAATTGAGTCAATGCTTTTTCCTCATCAAATAATTGACGAAGCTGTTCGTTTTGTGTGGCAATTCCAACTGGACAAGTTCCGGTATGGCAAACTTTTGCCTGTATGCAGCCGATTGCAATCATCGAAGCAGTCGCTAGTGCAACTGCATCCGCACCTAGAGCAATAGCTTTCGCAATATCCGAACTATCTCTGAATCCGCCGGTGATACAAAGGGTTACATCGCTTTTTACATTGTCCAAATATTTTCTTGCTCTTCTAATTACAAAAATCGGAGGAACTCCGACATTATCTTTCAAAAATTTAGGGGAAGATCCTGTAGCGCCGCCGCGGCAATCAATTGTGATAAAATCAGGTTCTGCTTTAAGTGCAAATTCGATATCTTCTTCTATGCGACCGGCAGCGAATTTAATTCCGACAGGTTTTCCTCCAGTGATCTTTTTAATATGAGATATTTTCTTCTGTAGATCTTCCAGATTATTTACACCGGAAAGTCTACCAGGTGAAATAGATGCTTCGCCTGGTTTTAAACCTCTGATCTTTGCAATCTCTTCTGTTACCTTGTGTCCTGGCAAATGACCGCCCAACCCGGGCTTTACTCCTTGACCAATTTTTAATTCTACAGCATCTGCCTGCATCATTACACTATCAATATGCGAGAAGGCAGCGGTTCCAAGTTCATAAATATATTTCGAAGCCGATTGACGTTCTTCGGGCAGCATACCGCCTTCACCTGAACACATAGCCGTTCCCACGAGACTTGTACCTTTTGCCAAAGCGATTTTAGCTTCACGCGAAAGTGCGCCAAAGGACATGTGCGAAACATAAAACGGCATCTCTAATTCAAGAGGCTGTTTAGCCGTTTTTCCGATTATTGTTTTTGTGTTTACTTCGATGTCCTCATTCAAAGGCATTTTATGCAATTGTGCTCCTTTAAAAACGAGAGTTTCAAAACCTGGAAATGTTCGCAAAGTACTCATAGCTGAATTTTCACTTTTCCCGCTTTGAGCCAGTTTTTGAATGCTCGCTACTCTTTCATTTGAATTTAGTCCGATCGGTTTGGCTTTTCCTTCATCTTTGAATTTTGAATACCAATGTTCCCCGTCGCAGAAAGGTTTGTTTTTCGATTTCCCGCAGCGGCACAAAGCAAAGTGTTCTTCTGATTCAGGATGGTCCTTGTCATGCAGTTCAATTGAGCCTTTGACAAAATAAGGTCCGTCTTCGGTGATCTTGATTTCCGGTTGTTCTGAAAACTTATTGTATAACACACCATCGATTGAGTAACTCAAGGCTCCTGACGGACATTTTTTTATAGTTTCAATAATCTTCTCAACACTTTCGGCATCGGCATTTATCCAAGGTTCCACACCCATTTGAAAAACTTTCGGCAGACCACTGGTACAAAATCCGATATGAGCACAAATACCGCGGTTATCATGGATAGTAATTTTCTTGCCTGCATAATCATCTGTCTTTCTCTGCTGCCGTCCTTCTAATTTTTCATCTATCCATCCTATTTTACCATGTGTTCCATCACAGAAAGGTTTATTTTCTGAATTTCCGCAGCGACAAAGAGCAATTGCTTCCTTTTTTATCGGGAAGATATTTCCATTTGCTTCTGTAATACTTTTAAGGTGCTTCACAACTAAAGGACCGTTTACCGATGTGCTGATCATTATCTTTTTATTCATATAAATTCCTAGAGTCCTAAAGTTATTGTTTTCGTTAATTCCCCGGTTAAACTTTTGTTTTAAAACATAAAATTTTGATCACCTTAAAATACTTACTAAACAAGGTCAATTTCTGTAAAGCGTACGACAGTTTTTTATAAACTGTTATGTTTGTAACTAAATAGAAGGAAGGATTGATTAGACAGAGTTTTTCTTCAGAACCGGTAAACTAACTTATAATTTTTTATGCCATTGAATTATAATTTATGTGAATATACTTTATAAATAAAAAATAGAGAAACATTTTATTTTGTAGTGGACGCAAAATTTTCGTCCACTACACATTAAAATCCGCGACAATTCTATTTCAAAAATACCTTCAATAATTTTACACCGTGTGAGGGTATCCTTGTTGTAAACATATTATTAAATTTTCCGATATCCGTCTGACGCCATAAATCTCTTAATGTTACTTCTCTATTCACACCGAGTTTTTTCAGTTTAAGTTTGTAATCCAGGTTCCAGGTTCTCTTTGCTGACATTAAAAATTCCGATCGCTATATTTCCGTCGGAAAGTTCTTTCTTCCAAACTTGAATATCGTCAGTCTTTATGACCGGAGTTGCCTGCTTCCCTAACTTATCTTGATCGATTGCAATTACTTCATCGTTTGTGATCAGATTCAAAGTAAAAGTATCCAGCTTGGTAAGGTCATTCCCCAGTAATAACGGGGCAGAAAGCATCGACCACAAACTAACATGTGTGTATTGTTCATCGGGTGTTAATTCAGACTGATGAAGATTAGGTCCCCAACCAACCCATCCGACTACCAGCATATCGGGATCGTTCCAATGTCCGGGACCGGCATACTTTGCATTCTCTACTTGTCCGAAACCGATCTCATACATTCTATCCCAGCTGTCCCAAATATCTCTGGTTGTTCTCCAAAGATTACCGCCTACACTTTCGCCCCATTCCCAGACTTTTCCATTTCCATATTCACAGATAGAATAAACAATGTCTCGGTCAATACTTCTTAATGCTTTATTCATCAATATATACGGAGGCTTTAATTCCTCAACAGAATTTTGGTTATTCATAAAATTACGATAGGCAAAGATCATATTTTAGATAATCAATTCCCCATTTGGCAAAAGTTCTTGCATCTTGGTATTCATGTTTGTAACTGGCAGTATAACCACCGCAGGTAAGCGGACCAGGGGAAGAATAGATTCCAAATTTTAAACCGAGCGCATGAATATCATCTCCAAGCTTTTTCATGTCGGGAAATTTTTCATTAGTCAATATCTCACCCTTGCGGCTGCGTTTCGGTGCGTCCGACTTTCCGAATATCTCCCAGCCGTCATCAATATTGATATTGGTCCAGCCGTGATCAGCCAAACCTTTTTCAACAAACGATTTTGCCGCATCATAAACCTTGTCTTGACTCACGCTCAATCCCCAGCAATTCCAACTGTTCCATCCCATCGGCGGAGTTAATGATAATTTATCTCCTATAACTATTTCCAATGTTTTTTCATCTGAACCTAAATCATTTTTTGCAGTCAACGTCACATCGTATTTCCCGGCGTTTTTAACTTTGCCATTAACTATTCCGGTTTTTGTATCCAAGGTTAACCCTTTGGGCAAATTATCAGCAGCAAAACTCATTGGACGCTTACCCGTTGCAGCAATTCTATATAAAAACGGTTTACCTGGTCTCTCTCCGTAAATCAAAGATCCGTTTATTTGAGGTTCATCTTTTACAGGAGGCGTTAAGATATACGGCACACCTTCGCTTACTTCTATTTCAGTATCATCTTCCAATTCAAAGTCATATTCTATTGTTGTTGACTCTTTTGGTTTATCAAACTTGAATGAGAAGTCTTTCTTTCCACCCGGGGCAAGATTGAAGGAAATTTCTTTTTCATATATTTCATCTTCAGTAATGT
>JAADIB010000409.1 GCA_013151565.1 Chlorobiota bacterium | reverse complement strand
ATATCTCACAATTTTTTACAGATATTTCAATTTTATTACATAATAAAATATAACGATATTATTTGAACAAACAAGGTCATAATTTGAAACGGTTCTGTTTAATACATATTTTCATGCTATTTTTTATATACACATCTGCATTTTTGCAGCAGTTTGGTACGAGAGTTGACATGAGGACAATCGAATCGTACGAAATTAATGGAGCTTCGGATATTGCTTCACATGATGCTATTCAAGGTTTCCATGCTAAACTAAAATTGTTTAGACAAAGAGTCAGAGGTGTTAAAGATAAGAACTTTTTCTTCAATAGAATTATTCAATATTATGCTTAATTTATTTTCTCTACTAAATAATCATCTGAACCCAAGGTTTCTCCCTTCCCTGAGAGAAATCTTGCGTCTGTTTTTTTATTCCATTATATTCCTCACCGGATCTTATAGCTGTGTAAATCCAAGGGAAATAAAGGTCTAAAGAGAAGCCAAATAATGATGGGCATTAGTGTCACTCAAAAGGAATATTTCCTTACATGTTAATTCCAAATGTTTTTATTGGGAATCTGTGAGAAGAAATGACTCCCTTACAAGATGATTCCAAATTGACCGTCAAATTTTGAAAGAAAAGCTACTCTGTTTATTAACCATGATACAATAATAAAGGATTCAAAATATGCAATACTTCAATTTTATTGATCTTAAACAATATCTATTACTTTGCATCATCTCTTCAATTGTATTAACTAGTTGCGGAAATGAGAGTGGAATTGAGGTTTCAAAACTTATGTGCGAGTACAGAGAAGATCCAATTAATTTGGACATGGCACAACCACGATTTAGTTGGATCATGGAATCAGAACAGCGTGGACAAAAACAGACAGCCTTCCAAGTACTTGTTGCACGCAGCAAAGATAAATTAGCACAGGATGTCGGCGATCTGTGGAACAGCGGTAAAGTCGAATCAAGCAAGTCTATCCACGTTAGCTATAACGGTACTTCACTCAATAGTAATCAAACTGCTTATTGGAAAGTTCGTGTTTGGGACAAAGACTCAACCGCAAGTGATTTTTCTGCACCAGCAACTTTTTCAATGGCTATTCTAAACGATAATGATTGGCATGCAAAATGGATTGGGAAATCGTTCAACAGTGATCCGGTGACGGAGCCCGGATATTACAATACCCAAGTACAAGTTAATGCAAAGGGCGATTCAACAAGTTCAAATCCCCGCTCACTTCTTTTACGAAAAGAATTAAATATTTCTAAAAAAATAAGCCGAGCCACTGTGCATGTCACTGGATTGGGATATTATGAATTTTTGATCAATGGTAAGAAAGTTGGTGATTATGTTCTTTCGCCGGCAAAGACTCTATATATAAAATCGATTCTTTACGATACTTTTGATGTAACACAACTATTGCAGAAAAATAAAAACGTTCTCGGTATCACACTCGGGAATGGCTGGTTTAATCCGTTAAAAAAATGGTGGAGCTGGCACATGCAATGGTATGGAGACAAGCGCGCTTTTTTACAAATGAACATTGAATATAATGACGGCACTTCTGATGTTGTGGTTTCTGATGAATCATGGAAATCTGCACCAGGACCAGTTATCACCAGTTGTATTTATGATGGTGAGATTTACGATGCCAGAGAAGAGATCGCGAATTGGAGCAAACCAGGTTTCGATGATTCGTCATGGGAAAGTGCGGATGTATTAAAATCACCTAGAGGGAAACTGATGCCGCAAGCTATGCAGGCAATAAAAAGAACGCAGATATTGAAACCTAAAGAAGTAACCAATCCCAAACCCGGAATTTATGTTTATGATCTAGGTCAGAATTTTAGCGGTTGGGTTAAACTTTTTGTAAAAGGATCAAGAGGAGAAAAAGTAACGCTTAAGTATGCTGAAAATTTGCGTAGGGACGGCTTGATAGACCCAATTACTAATGAGGGAGCTAAAGTAACCGACATCTATATTCTTAGTGGAAACGGTGAGGAGATCTATGAACCAAGGTTTACTTATCATGGTTTTAGATATGTGCAAATTGAGGGATTCCCTGGTAAGCCAACACTTAAAAATATTGAGGGAATAGTTGTCCATTCTGCAGTTGAGCAAACGGGAATTTTTGAAACCAGCAATGAGAGTCTCAACCAGATACATCAAGCTGTTTTGTGGTCTCAGCGAAGTAATCTAATGGGATTTCCGACTGATTGTCCACAACGCGATGAACGTCTTGGATGGATGGGCGATGCTCACGTCACTGCTGAAGAAGCAATTGACAATTTTAACATGCCTCTCTTCTATCAAAAGTGGCTGAATGATGTAAAAGAAGGAGCGGATATTAAAACCGGTGATCTTCCATACATTGCTCCCCGCCCTTTTTACGAAAATGAAAGTGATGTTGCCTGGAGCAGCGGATATCATCTTATGGTGTGGTACTTTTATCGTGAGTATGGGGATAAAGAATTTCTTGCCCAACATTACGAGACCATGAAGCGATATGTAGATTTTCTCGGCACTATAGCTAAAGATCATATTCTGCCTAAAGACCGATATGGCGATTGGCTCAGCCCTAACAGAACGGGTTGGTGGAGTCCAGGAATCCATTTATCCGTTACAACCGGTTATTATTATTATGTGAGCAGCATCGTAACAAAAGCAGCGAAAATACTTGGGAATACATCTGATGAGCAATACTACTCTAATCTTTCTTCTGAAATTAAAGATGCTTACAACAAGAAGTTCCTTGACCAAGATAGCAAGCAATATGAAAATGGCAGCCAGTTTGCAAACTCCTTTCCCCTCTTTCTTCGTATCGTGCCCGAGGATGATAAAGAAGCTGTCCTGAATAATCTTGTTGATAATATTTTTAAGCATAAAGGTCATCTTAGCACTGGTATTCTTGGAACAAAATATTTGATGGAAGCCCTTTGGAAGAATGATAAAACAGATATAGCTTATTTGATCGTAAGCCGAAAAGATTATCCTGGCTGGATCAATATGATCAAAGACCGCACAACATTATCAGAAAACTGGGATCCCGATAGCCGCTCTAATAACCATGTGATGCTCGGCAGCATCGATTCATGGTTTTATAAAGCTCTTGCGGGTATTGATGTTGATGAATCTGGTCCGGGATTTAAGAAGTTTAACATTAAACCCTTTGTACCGCCTGGAATTTCATTTGTGAAAGCAAGTCGTGAAACGATAAGAGGAAAAGTCTCTTCATTTTGGAAAATAAAAGATGACCAGTTTGAGCTTGATATTTCAGTACCAGTGAACTCCTCTGCTACTGTTTATATTCCTTCGGCTAATACAGAAGATGTAACTGAAAACGGTATCAGAGCTAGTAAATCTGAAGGTGTAACATTTCTGCGTCAAGATGACAAGTATGCTGTTTATTCTGTTTTATCTGGGCAATATAATTTTACCTCAAAGGGAATTAACAGTTTGAGATCTAAACCTTTTGTTGAGAATCCGGTGATTGAACCAGCGGCGGGATTTTTTACATCAGGAGATGATGTGGAGATAAATATTTTCACCCCAACAGATAAGGCAGAAATTAGGTATACACTAGACGGCAACATTCCAAACAAGAATTCACATATTTACGAAGGACCGTTTAAAATAAACAAAACCTTGACGATCAATGCAATAGCTTATAAGAAAGGATATCATAACAGTTTTAATGTTTCGGTTTTTCATCAGTTTATTGATACCGAGAAAAATGGTATAAAATATGATCTCTACGAGGGCAGATGGAGAAAGCTTCCAGATTTTTCAAAATTAACTCCGATTAAAAGCGAACGAGTATTTGAATTTGGATTGGATAAAATTAAAACACCAAAATTCAATTTCGCCATTCACTTTAAAGGATTTATAAACATTACGAAAAAAGGTGAATACACTTTCTTTACAAAATCAAATGACGGGAGCAGCTTGAAAATTGGAAACAGGCTAGTTGTTGATAATGATGAGGAACATATAGTAATTGAAAAAAGCGGAAAGATCACGCTGGCATCTGGAAGATATCCAATTAAAGTAAGTTATTTTCAGAGCGGCGGGAATAAATCCTTTTCAGTGTCGTACCAAGGGCCTGGAATTAGCAAGCAGCCAATTCCGGCAACAGCACTTTATCTAAATTCAAAATAGAGAATTGGAAATACGATTAAAATTAATAGTTTGTTTAGCTCTACTATTTTCTTCAACAGAATTGTTTTCTCAAAACAATCAATCACGCTTCCACCAAGTGATAGAGTTTTAGAGAACATTGATCTCGGCTAGAGATTTATCAATCGTGATTTTTCTTGTGAGGAAGAAACTCATCAAGCAAACCAAATTCCATGGGAACCAGTAAATTTGCGCATGACTGGACTATTGGATGTGAATACAAAGAGGATCATAATCCAACACAAGAGTTTTTGCCAATGGAAATTGGATGGTACAGAAAAGATATAAGATTACCTGACAATTGGGAAGATATTGCAATCGGTCCCGGACCAATTGAAGGTGAACAGTATTTATACATAGCAGATATCGGAGACAACTCTGTTAGATATAATAACAAATATATCTATCGTATTAGTGAACCTCTTCTTCCAGCTGATCAAACCCCGGTTGATACAGTAATTTATGACGTTGAGAGAATGGTATTCCAGTATCCTGACAGCAACCGTAATGCAGAAACAATTATGATAGCCCCTTTAACTCTGGATATTTATATTGTATCAAAAGAATCAGCTACAAAATTATATCGTGCGGCTTATCCTTATACATTTTATGCAGCACCAACTCTTATTGTCGATACATTGGAAGTCTTGAACTCATTCAATTTCAGTACAGCTGTCGGCGGCGATATCTCCCCCGATGGAAAAGAAATTTTAATTAAGAAATATAATGTGTTATATTATTGGTATCGAAGTGAAGACGAAACAATTGAAGAAGCGTTAGTAAAATATCTTACAAAAGTGCCATATATTATTGAGCCTCAAGGAGAAGCCGTTTGCTGGGCTTCTGATCTATCCGGTTATTATACACTTAGTGAAGGTTTGCATCCTCATTTATATTTCTATCCTCGCATTATTACAAGTGTTAAATCAGAAGAGAATCTTCCCGAAACATTTTCATTAAACAGAATTATCCAAACTCGTTTAATCTAATGACAACAATAAAATAACCTATTGTAACTGTAACCTCGAGTTTCAGAGGCTGTGTGAAAACCCGTCTAAACTTCATCAGTTATTTTAATTTTATGTGATCTCAATAATCTTATTTTGATTTCCTAATAATATTTAAATATAACTGAATCCTCTTAAAAAACTAATTTCGAGTTGTTGTGCTTTTTAGAGAGGACTCATTAGATAATTTTTATATTCTCAATACATGAAAAGATTTTGATATAAATTCATTTCGAAAATTATTTTAGGAACAAATCAGACCTGAAAATCAAGAAACTTTGGAAGAAGAATTTACAACTGATAAACAAATTAATTTTCCCAATTATAAGGAAGCAGAAATCATGATTTCACAAATAATTACGTTCTACAATAATGAAAAACGTCAATTAAAATGAAATAATAAATTTCATCCACAATGTGTCCTAAAATATCTCTTAAAAGACATAGTGCATTTATTGTGATGTTACTAATAAATCAGAAATACCTCTTGTTAAAATAAAAACGAACGATAATTTATTTCACACTTTAATAAAAAAATTGTAAATTTAAAATAGTAACAAAACTTTTTTCTAAAATTGATGTAAGGGAATACTGTGAAATTCAGTAGCTGTCCCCGCAGCCGTAAGTTGCAAAACAGCTTTAGTTAAAAAAGCCACTGTTTGTTAACTAGCAAATGGGAAGGTAAACTAAGGTGCAAACAAGCCGGAAGACCTATCAATTACAACACATATTCGTAGCTTTCGGGTGAAAAAGCTAACGAAAGATTGATCACCTTTCGTATTAAATTACCCTTTTGCTACCATTAATTATTTAACTAAAATTAGGAGAATTATGAAAATTAATGGTAAGGTTAAAACCGTTAAAAAACGTGATGGTCGCATAGTACCATTCGACGCAGAAAGAATTTCTTTCGCAATATTTAAAGCATTGCGCGCCACCGGCAATCCAAACAGAATTTTGGCAAATAAAACTGCCCAAAAAGTAATTGCAAAACTTAATACCAATATTCCACAGGTTGAAAAAATTCAAGATCTAGTGGAATTTGAACTTTTTGAACAAAAACTTTATAAAGCAGCTAAAGCATATATTATTTACAGAAAGCAGCACGAAGGTATCCGTAATGTAAAAGAACTGTTTTCTAATATTGATATTATTGATAATTATATTACCAATAACGATTGGAGAATTAAGGAAAGTGCCAGTTCTACTTACTCTTTACAAGGGATGAACCAACATGTTTCTACAATTATTAGTTCACAATATTGGCTAAATAAAATTTATCCTTCCAAAATTGGCAACGCACATAAACAAGGCAGATTACACATTCACGATTTAGGTTATGTAAGCGTTTACTGTGTTGGGTGGGATTTACAAGAACTTATAATGGTAGGATTTAAAGGGGTTCCCGGAAAAATAGAAAGTAACCCGGCAAAACATTTTAGAACTTTACTCGGGCAAATCGTTAATTTCTTTTATACAATGCAAGGTGAGGCAGCGGGAGCACAAGCGTTCTCTAATTTTGATACTTACTTAGCTCCATTCATTAGAAAAGATAACTTGACTTACAAAGAAGTAAAACAAGCATTGCAAGAATTTATGTTTAATATGAATATTCCAACTCGTGTTGGTTTTCAAACCCCCTTTACCAATATAACTATGGATTTGGTTGTGCCCGATAATATGAAGAATAGTGCCATTATTATTGGGGGTAAATTACAAGAATCGACATATGGAGAATATCAACACGAAATGGATATTTTAAATAAAGCTTTTGCAGAAGTGATGACTGAGGGAGATGCAAATGGAAGAATATTTTCTTTTCCTATCCCAACTTATAATATCACAAAAGATTTTGATTGGAACAATTATTATCGCCAACCAATTTGGGATATGACTGCAAAATATGGAATTCCTTATTTTTCAAATTTTGTAAATTCCGATATGTCCCCAGATGATGTTCGCTCAATGTGTTGTAGATTACGATTAAATACTTCCGAATTAAGGTCTCGTGGCGGCGGATTATTCGGAGCAAATCCATTAACGGGTTCAATTGGTGTTGTAACTCTAAACTTACCTCGCGCCGGTTACGAATCAAAAACGGAAGAAGAACTTTTTCAGAGAATTGAGAAATTGATGATTATAGCAAAAGAAAGTTTAGAAATAAAACGTAAGGTTATTGAAAACTTAACTGAAAATAATTTATACCCCTATTCAAAATTTTATTTACGTAATATTAGGATAAGACAGGGTGCATATTGGGATAATCACTTTTCAACAATTGGCTTAATAGGAATGAATGAATGTTTACTAAATTTTTTGGGTGTAGATATTACTTCAAAAGAAGGGAATGCTTATGCCGAAACAATATTAGACTTTATGCGTGTTACTTTACAAAAATTTCAAGATGAAACAGGGCATATTTATAACCTGGAAGCAACTCCTGCTGAAGGAACAACTTACCGTTTAGCACAAATTGATAAAGCGGAATTTCCCGATATTATTACTGCCAACGAAAAACAAGTAAAAGAAATTGGAGCTGCTCCATATTATACAAATTCAAGCCAATTACCTGTTGGATATACGGATGATATTTTTGAAGCCCTTGAATTACAAGATGATTTGCAAACAAAATA
The DNA here is from genome assembly GCA_013151565.1 of Chlorobiota bacterium. Taxonomy (GTDB): domain Bacteria; phylum Bacteroidota; class Ignavibacteria; order Ignavibacteriales; family Melioribacteraceae; genus SZUA-22. The sequence continues at coordinate 5,199 of JAADIB010000409.1, read as the reverse complement.
TACTGGTGGTACAGTATTCCATACTTTTGTTGGCGAGAATCAATTGCCCCCAGAATCAGTGAAAAAATTGGTAAGCGTAATATGCAAAAACTTTAAACTCCCATATTTTACATTATCACCAACATTTAGCATTTGCCCTGAACACGGATATATTTATGGAGAACATAAACAATGTCCTAAATGCAAATCCGAAGAGAAAACAAGTATTTGTGAAGTATATTCCAGAATAGTAGGATATTTACGCCCTGTTGATCAATGGAACGACGGTAAACAATCGGAATTTAGTGATCGTAAACTGTTCGATAAAAAAATAGGAAAAGAAAATGAAATTATAAATAATGAGATAGTAAATACCTTTTCATAAAATCGATAAGATTTAATTTAAGAACGAAATAATAATAGAAATGCCAGTTGGTTATACATCATTACAATGTTTATTTTTTCAATCTTTTTTTTTAGGTATGTTTTTGCTTAATGGGATAATATTAACACCGTCAATATTATCCCTTAATTCTATTTATTATCGGGCGCCCTAATATTTATACTATCTGGCGTTTTATTCGCTGCCAAAGAAGTTTTATTGGGTTATAAAATTCTTAGAACTGAACAAAAAATATTTTTTATATAGATGAACAGGAGCAGATGAGGATTGCAGGTTTTAAAAAGCAAAGTTTAATTGATTACCCAGGTAATATCAGCTCTGTGATTTTTACACAGGGCTGTAATTTTCGTTGTGGATTTTGTCATAATCCCAATTTAGTTATACCCCAAAAATTTGGCAATACTTTTAATGAAAAAAGGATATTTGACTATCTAATAAAATATAAAGAACTGCTAGATGCAGTTTGCATTACAGGGGGTGAGCCAACTATACATGCGGATTTACCAATTTTTATTGCAAAGATAAAAGAATTAGATTTAAAAACTAAATTAGATAGCAATGGAACAAACCCTTACATGTTGCAATATCTATTTGAAAATGATTTAGTCGATTTTATTGCGATGGATATTAAACATATTTTAGAAATTAAAATCTACAATCAAACTGTAGGTAATTATATTAATAAAAAAAAGTTTTCTAAGATTTTGGATTCAATAAACCTAATCATAAATTCAAAAATTAATTACGAATTTAGAACAACTATAACTAAAGGCATACATAGCAAAGAAGAAATTATAACATTAAAAAAGCAATTTGGAGCAAATTATAAAATTCAGAATTTTAATCCGGAAATAGTTTTAAACTCAAAGTTAAAACTCGAACCTTTTTCGGAAAGTGACTATAAAGAATTAAAGTCTATGCAGTAATTCGGGGATAGAATTAAAACCAAAAGTAGCAATTACAAAGTATATTAACTAAAAATATTTGAATAATTAAAAAATTGCTATATAATATCGTATAGTTGTTTGGAACAGACGACTTATGGGTAATGCCATTAGTTACTTTACAAAATTTGAATTTAGTTATTAGTTTTAATACAATTATGGTATTGATAACCGTAAATATACTCAACGTACTGATAGAAACTGTTTGGCAAAACATAAATGAAAGTAATTAAAACATACAATGAGATTAACCAGGGAAATAATTCGGTTAGCTTTCGAATATCACGAATGGAAGATATTTATACCGAACGCTCAGGAAAAACCGATGAGCCGCACCGGCACGACTATTATACTATTCTTTTAGTGAAGCAGGCATCGGGAAAACATATAGTTGATTTTAACAGGTATCCCTTAACATCAAACCAAGTTTATTTCGTAAGCCCGGGGCAAGTCCATCAGGTAGTAGAGGAAGAGCAATCATTCGGATATTGCATTGTTTTTTCATCTCAGTTTTTAATAAGGAATAATATCCCTCAATGCTTTATTGAAGATTTGAATCTATTCAATGATTATGGTCAAGCGCCGCCGTTAGAACTCAATGTTAATGAATTTGGCAATTTGTCAAACTTCTGTGAGGAAATAATCTCCTTAAGTTGTTCCGATTTTAAGTTTAAAGAGCATGCAATAGGTTCTTATCTGCAACTTTTCTTCGTTCAATGCAATAATCTTTGTTCCCTTCAAATTGATAATAGTCACGAAAGTGAAGTGGGTAACACTATATTAAAAACCTTTAAGGAACTTGTTGACCAAAAACACTCGGTTTGGCATTCTACTTCTCCTTATGCAAATGAACTTAATATTTCTCCCGACCATCTCAACCGAATAGTAAAATCTTTGATAGGAAAAACAGCAAAAAAGTATATTCAGTCTCGAATTAGTATTGCTGCAAAAAGAATGCTTTACTTTTCAGAACTGTCATCAAAAGAAATCGGTTACCAACTAGGATTTTTGGAACCTGCCAACTTCAGTGCTTTTTTTAAAAATTGCACCGGTAAATCACCTTCACAATTCAGGAAGAAATAATAAGGTCGGATTTTCATAAGTCTTCTCCGACTTTTCATATTCTTTAATCCTTTATCTCTTTATATTTTGTACCTTACAAAAGGTACTAATAGGTGCTGTGTAATAATAAGTTGTTGTTTTTCAACAGTAGAAAGAGGCTACGATGAAAGAATACAAAAAAATAAATGCCGAAGACCTTCATTATTTGGAAGCTAGTGATATGCATCCGGCTAATACATATTTTCATTTTTCATTTGCAAATTATTATGATCCGGAAAATATGAATTTTGGAGTTTTAAGAGTAGTGAATGATGATAATGTAAAACCTCAAAGCGGCTTTGGAACTCACCCGCATAGTAATATGGAAATATTCAGTTATATAGTTACCGGAAAATTAACTCACCGGGATAGTGTTGGTAATCACGAAATACTTAGCCGCGGACATGTTCAAGCTATTTCTGCCGGTACAGGTTTAACGCATTCAGAGCTTAACGAGCAGGATGATTGGTGCCGTTTTCTTCAAATATGGATTTTGCCGGAGAAAAATAATCTACCTATTAGATATGATATCCATAGATTCTCCTTTGAAGATAGAAATAATAAATTATTGCAAATTATATCCGGTTCTAAAAACAGAGATATTGCACCGCTTTATGTTTGTCAAGATTTAAATGTCTATGTTTCCGAATTAACTTCAAAAGATAAAAGTTTATCTTTCAATCTAAATGAAGGTCGCCAGGCATATATTTTCTGCTTTGAAGGAGGTATAAATATTAATCAATATCCCTCTTTAAAAGAGCGTGACTCATTGAAGATATACGGACCGTCCAAGATGGAGTTTACACTCTCCTCCGGTAAAGCACACTTCATGATTATTGAGATGAAACAAGAAAAATCCGATTAAATGTATACTAGTGCGAACATAAGAAGGAGAAAATGAGAAATATTACAGAAAATAAAAATCTCATAATTAAAAATCAGTAACAATATTGGATATTAATCATAAGGCAAACAATTCGATATGGAATCAGATAACAAGTTAGTTGACAATGAGCAACTAAAACAGTACGAATTTCACATAGATAAATTTGTACCGAAAATTGAATACATAAAAGAAAAAGATAAAATTTATCTTACACATACTGAAGTTCCCACAAATCTGAAAGGCAAAGGCATTGGTTCGGATTTAGTAAAAAATGTATTGGAAGACATTGAACGAAAAAATCTAACTCTAATACCTTTGTGTCCATTTGTAGCACTGTATATAAAAAGACATCCTGAATGGAAAAAATTAGTATTAAAAGGAATAAACATTTTATAATATGGAAAAAGAAATTAGAAAAGAGTATTCAAACGGCGAATTAACTATTATTTGGAAACCTCGGAAATGTATTCACGCCGCTGTGTGTGTACAAATGTTGCCCGCTGTTTATAAACCAGGCGAAAAACCATGGATCAAAATTGAAAATGCAACAACCGAGGAATTAATAGAGCAAATTAACAAATGTCCATCATTAGCATTGAGTTATGATATGAATAATAAAGAGAGTAAAGAATCAAAATCATTTGAAACCAAAATTGAAGTGTTGCCTAATGGTCCATTGTTAGTTCATGGACTGTTAAACGTAACTGACAAAAACGGCAATGTTGAGGTGAAAGACAAGACCACTGCGTTTTGCCGTTGTGGAACGTCTAATAATAAATATTACTGTGACGGCTCGCATATAAAAATTAATTTTCGAGATAAATTTTAAATATAGATGACGACCAATAGATTAGAGGCATTTAGCGATGGGGTTTTGGCGATAATAATCACAATAATGGTTTTGGAACTTAAAGCACCCGAAGACTTAAATTTACAAGCCCTTATCCCTAAACTGCCTATATTTATCAGTTATTTGTTCAGTTTTATTTACCTGGGAATCTATTGGAATAATCATCATCATTTGTTCCAGATAACTGAAAAAATAAACGGTAGAATTTTATGGGCAAACCTACATCTGCTGTTTTGGCTATCGCTAATTCCGTTTACTACTTCATGGATTGGAAAAAATTATACTGCTTCCACACCCGTAGCTTTATATGGCTTTGTTCTGTTGATGAGTGCAATTGCCTATTTTATTTTGCAAGGATTCATCATTCGTCATCACGATAATGATTTTGCCTTAAGAAAGGTAATTGGCAAAGATATTAAGGGAAAAATATCTCTAATATTGTACATTATCGGAGTAGCAATATCCTATGTAGATACATGGATAGCTATTATCGTTTACATTGCAGTAGCCATTATTTGGTTTGTACCCGATAAGCGAATCGAAAACTCGATAACCGGTTGACAACAAACTCCAATTTAAAAAGAGAACGAATTTTTTTTATAATAAACATCACTAGTGTCCACTTATAAATTGAATAAAAACAACTGGGTAGGGTCATCTGTATTGCTGTTTTTGTAATCATTCTCTTCAAAATATTATAAAATAGGTGTTTTCTCAAATATTGAGATACTAATTACTTTAAAAAAAGTGTAGAGCGACGGTTCAATATTTAAGCGCTTTTTAATAATTACTAACAAAACGAATGTTGAGACTACCATCCCTCTCTCTAATACCAAAAGAACTGTCTCTTTCTTAAATTCTTTTGTGTAAACCTTTCTGCTTTGAATACCACTCACGATAACCCCAGTTTTATTATCTCTAATATACTGGCTTTTCTTTAGGTACGCTAATCTGGGGGCAGATCACTAATCTTCCAAGCGGAATGTATTTATATAAAATACAAGCTGGTGAGTTTTCTAATACTAAAAAGATACTA
>JAADIB010000075.1 GCA_013151565.1 Chlorobiota bacterium | reverse complement strand
CCGCTCGGAAAACCATCCGGTCGGAAAGGAGCCCATCTTCCTATTGCTAATGTACGTGTATCTTCTGCTTCGTCTGTGCTTTTCGAATATATATGTTTCGAAAGGTCCGTCTAGCAGTATACCGTCGCATAAGCGATTGTTAATGTTTTCCTCCGCCGGCAACGGCAACCGGAGAGAAGAAACCTATTTTATACTTAGCCGCAAGATAGTATGAATTTAATGTTGAGTTCCCGTATAAATTTCCGCTATGTCCCAATTCATGACCGCTATAATATTCAAAACCTAAGCGCATCCATAGAGCACGATTAGGTCTCCATGTAAATCTTGAAAAGATGTAGTACTGTAGAGAGTGGTGTCTTGGATCGTCCCGCCGAGATCAAATTGATATCTATCATCATCATTAAAAGGGAATAAGATTATTCCGTCGGAGATTTCGTTAACTCTGTATTGATTTGTATTATCAAGACTATTATTGAGTATTGTAAAAAAAAGTGTCTTATCCCTCTGATTTCTCTTATAGAAAGTGAATGATGAAACTCCTTCGTTATCTCTATTCATATATCCTAATTGGAACTTCCATAAAGAGGGTCTCGGAGGACCGAATACTGAGTACCTTGGATCAACATTTCTTTGATGAGAATGTTTCGGCTGAGATAAGCTATCACTTTCAACTGTTTTTTTATTTTGGCTATTGAAAAAGACGTAAGGAAAATAAAAATTAATGAACCAACAATTAGTATAATTTTAAAACTATCGGTATGATTTTTTTCATAGCACATCGAATTTTAGTTTAATTAAATGTATTCTATTAAGTATTAAAACTTCTATCCCTCATTAGAGATAGAAGTTTATTAAAGAAATTAAACTAATCTTTCGGACCCACATTTAATGAAGAAATATCCATTAAATAAGGTGATAATTTTCTTACGCCTTTTGGTTTATCTCTATTGGAAGAAAATCCCAATAATTTTCCATCCGGCGAAATTACAGGGAATCCGTCAAATGCTTTATTGTATGTAAGGCGAGTTTTTTCACCGGTCTTTAAACTCATCATGTAAATTTCAAAATTGAACGGTGGTAATACTCTGATATATGTAAAGTGATCATTATCAGGAGCCGGGAAAGGAGCCCAGTTTGTACCGGGGTCATGTGTTATTTGTTTAAAGTCTGTACCATCATCTTTGATTGTGAAGATAGTCATAGGCATACCACGCTTACCTTCATCTTTACGCTGCCATGCTCTGTAAATAATTGTTTCGCTATCTTCCAGATAAAAAGAACCGCCTTCCTGCCACTCATCGGTAAATGTAATTTGACGCTGGTTAGTACCGTCGACATCCATCACCCAAAGATCACATTTCCCATCTATTTCTCGAGTAAATAATATTTTTTTACCATCGGGCGAAACGGAAACCTCGGCATCATAATATTTGTTATGTGTTAATCTAACTACGTTGCCTCCTTCCAGATCACTTGTATAAAGTTCGGCTCCAGTTGGATAGTTTCTTGTATCAGACCAGTCCCCCTTTGGTAAATCGAGATTGTCACGGGTAGAAGTCCAAATTATTTTTTTACCGTCAGGGAAATAGTAGGAACATGCATCTTCTCCCTTGTTGTTAATTCTTTTAATATAACTTCCATCAATTCTTATAATATAAACATGATGGACTGAGTCATCGTCGAATTTGGCATTACCTATCATACTCTTACCATCGGGCGAAAAATAAAACTCTGCACCATTATCAATATTGGGTATTTTCCAAACCTTTAATTCTTTTCCCGTTTCTTCCTTTCCCTCTTTCGGCGCTTCTTTTTTCGAGCAGCCAATGAAAAAGACAACTAAACTAGCTAATAATAACAGTAATGATTTTTGATTTCTAACGTTCATAAAGAAGTACTCCTTTAACAGTTGTTGTTTGTATGTATTAATTAAAATTACAGCCGCAGCTCGAGTGAAAATTGCGATACGTTGCCAAGATATTTAAACTCTATATAAGCGTAATCAAAAACGATATTTTGACCGCCGAGCGGAATATTAATTCCCACCCCGAAAGCCCAATTTTCCGAATCATAATTTATCTTATAACCGGCGCGCAGAAAAACAGTTTCCGTCCAAGAATATTCAGCGCCGACATTAAATCGTTCATTATTATCATTAAGATGAGTTCCTTCAAACGCAAGAGTAAACCGGTTACTTTCAGAAGGAATTACAGGATCATCTCCACCACAGATAAAATCCATTGCCAAACCGACTCTAATAATCAGTGGCAGAGGATATTCCTATGTGGTTAACAAGAATACGATTGTCTAATTAAAAAAAATATTATTCAATATCAAGTGTAGAAAAATCGCTTCAGCATTAGGGTTTAAATGAAATCAATTATTGTTCATATTTCCCTTATAGATATTCCGATATTGATCTGATAATTTTATTCACCTAGTTAACCCCAAAAAAGTCTATTTGGACAATACTTTCATTGACTTTTAGATAGAATAGAGAGAACTTTATATTTGTAAAAAACAATTATTAGTGAAATGTTTAAAGTTACTCAAATAATGTCTTACTGGCTTTTAGTATTATATATAGTAACATTCATCGGATATCTGTATGATTTTTTTGCTGATAAAAAATACTTATATAACACGAAAAGGGTCTTTCTTTTTGTAACTCTGTTATTTCATGTAATTTATCTGGTTGAAAGAACCTTTTTCCTTGGTCATTTACCCATTGTAACACAATACGAGATATTTTCCCTCTTAGCTTTTGCCATTGGATTTACTTATTTCTTACTGGAATTATTAAGTGATATAAGAGGTACCGGTGTATTTATCCTAATTTTTGCTTTACTGTTTCAAATGAAATCAACACTATTTATCCAAGATGTTTATGTGGTGAACAGCATTTTAAATAATTATCCGCTCGGCACTCACGTTATTACGGCAATTTTAGGATTTTCTGCAATTTCAATTTCTTCTGCCTACGCTTTAATGTATTTGCTTTTATATAAAAACATAAAGACCAATAAATTCAATATTATCTTTAAGCGCCTTCCAAATCTGGAAATTTTGGAGCAGATGAATTTCTATGCAATTATAATAGGATTTATATTATTAACAATTGCAATTATAATAGGATTTGCCTGGTTACCCTCTGCTTTTCCAGATTTCAGTTATTGGGATCCCAAAATTATTTCAACAATGATTGTGTGGTTAATATATAGTGTTGGAATTATCTTAAAATTGCGAGGAAGCATTACTGGGAAAAGATTTGCTAAATTTTCAATTTATGGATTTATCTTATCAATTCTTTTTTTGCTGTTAACCGGAACTATATTGAGCGGCTTTCACAATTTTGTTAATTAAATGTTAGAATATTTTTCATGGATATTATTGGTATTTCAATAAATCATAAAACCGCTCCTATTGATTTGAGAGAAACACTTCATTTGAGTAATGGTGAGGTTCAAGAGTTTATCCCAATATTAAAAGAGAATATTTTTTCCGAGGGATTTATTCTTTCAACATGTAATCGAACGGACATTTTTGGGATTCCAAAAGAAAGAAAAATTAATTATAAAGATATTCAAAATAGTTTATTGAATCTTAAGCATGTTGACGGTTTATCTCCCGAACACTTTCAAAATTATTTCTCATGCGGAGCAGTAAAACACATTCTAGAAGTTGCAGCTTCAATTAATTCACAAATTGTTGGCGATAGTCAAATTCATGGACAGGTTAAAGAAGCATTTAATATTTCGGAAAATTCCGGGTTTTCCAAAACTTTAATGCACAAGCTTTACGAAACCGCTGTCCGAGTTGGCAAACGCACAATTACGGAAACCAGGATAGGTCAAGGAGCTGTAACCATTAGTTTTGCTGCAATTAAAGTTCTTGAAAAAATCTTTTCGACCTTTGATAAAAAGAGTGCATTAGTCATAGGTGCTGGAGAAACAGGAGAATTAGCGGCAATTCATTTAAAAGAGAAAGGAATTGGAAAACTCTTTATCACCAATAGAACTAGATCAAAAGCTGAAAATCTGGCAAAAAAACTAAAAGGAAATGTTATAGATTTTGGTTCTCTACAAGACTCTCTTGAAAAATTTGATATTATCATAAGCGCTACCAGCGCAGAAAATTATATTCTGGAATACAACGATGTTAAATCCATGATAAAGAAACGTAAAGGAGCTTTAACCTGCATAATGGATATTGCAATTCCCCGGGATGTTGATCCAAAGGTAGCCGAAATGGATGGTATTTTTTACAACGATATTGATTCGTTAAATGTAATTGTAAGTGAAAATCTTAGAAAACGTGAAAAAGAAATCCCCATGGTAAATAAAATTATTATAGAAGAAATGACTGCATTTTTTAAGTGGTATAATGCTTTGGATGTTGTTCCAACCATAAAAGATTTTCGCGATTTTTTTGAAGAGATTCGACGTGATGAAATTGAAAAAATTAAATACAAAATTCACGATTATGAATTTGAAAAAGTTGATAATATGACCAAAAGAATTATTGGGAGAATATTGCATTATCCTACTTTGAATTTAAAACGGCTTTCGGAAACTGGAATAGACTATGAAGCAGCAAAAAAATATTCCGAAATGATTCGTGAATTATTCAATTTGAATGATAGCGATAAAAATAAAAAGGATTAAATAAATTGACAAAACAAAAAATTATTATCGGCACGCGTAAAAGTGAGTTAGCCCTTTGGCAAGCTTATTATGTAAAAAAAGAAATTGAAAAACGGTTCAAGTCAATAACGGTGGAAATAAAAAAAATAAGCACTAAAGGTGATAAGATACTTGATGTATCACTCTCTAAAATTGGCGATAAAGGGTTGTTTACTAAAGAGATAGAGAAAGAACTTCTTGAAGGAACGATTGATATTGCAGTGCATAGCTTAAAGGATCTTCCAACTGTTCTGCCAAAAGGTTTAGAGCTTGTTGCCGTTACAAAACGTCATGATGTGGAAGATGTTTTGATCGCAAAAAAGAAAAAAGTTACTTTAGAATCTTTGCCGGAAGGTGCAACTGTTGCAACCGGCTCACTCCGCAGAGCAAGCCAGATTTTACATTTACGCCCAGATATAAAGGTTGTTGACATTCGCGGGAATGTTCAAACAAGACTTAAAAAGTTTGCAGCATCAAAATGGGACGGAATGATTTTAGCCCGTGCAGGACTGGAAAGATTAAAATTGAAAAAGCATATCTCTTCTATTATCCCGACATATCAAATTCTACCGGCAGTTGGACAGGGTGCATTAGGTATCGAAGTTGCATCAAAAAATAAATTTGCAAAAGAGATTGCAAAAGGTATCCACGATGAAAAAACTGGGCTTACCGTAACTGCCGAGAGAGCTTTTCTAAATGCTCTGGGTGGAGGTTGCCAAGTTCCCATCGGAGCTTATGCCGAGTTAAAAAGCAATGGTCTTTATCTAAACGGGTTTGTCGGTTCACCAGATGGGACAATAACTTTCTCAAAAAGAAAACGCAGTAAGAAAACCGAATCAGCAAAACTTGGGAAAGCGCTTGCAAAAGATATTTTAAAAGCCGGTGGTAAAAAAGTCTTATTGGAGGTTTACGAGCAGCAATGACAAATGAAATAAATATTCTCTTTACAGGATACGGCGGCAATGATTCTGATCTTACTCCATTATTTGATTCTGAGAGAGTTAATTTTATTAATTTTCCGACTATTGAAATAGTATCAACTAATTTAACAAGTGAAGAAGAAGAAAAAATTAGAACTGCAGATAATTACGACTATTTGATTTTCACCTCAGCAAATGGTGTTAGACATTTTATTCAGCATTATGATAGTGATTTATCAAATTTAAGTAAAACAAAAGTTGTTGCTATAGGCAGAAAAACCGCTTCGTTACTGATCAACAACAATATTGACGTTGACTTAATTCCTCAAAATTCTTCCTCCGAAAGTATAGCTGAATTATTGACTGAAAATTTGGTGCGTGAGAAATCAATTCTGGTGCCGGGCTCTATGTTATCGAAACCTGATCTTTGCAATTCCCTTGAAACAAAAGGTGCGATGGTTGACTTTGTTGCAATCTATGACAATATAATTCCGAATAATATTCCAAGAGATGTTGAAATTTATGTAAAAGAAGGGAATATAAATCTGTTTGTTTTTACAAGTCCTTCTACGTTCCATAATTTTATCTCTATTTTTGAAATTGATAACATTCAGAATTACTTTTCAGATAAAGTTATTGCGGTAATTGGTCCCGTGACCAAAGAGGCAATCGAAAAAGAGAACTTGATAGTTAGGATAATACCAAGTAAATACAATTTGGATGCACTTACTGAAGAAATAATAAATTACTATAAATTAAATTGAGTGTAAATTGGAAACATTAAAAAACGATCTCTTTTTACGAGCATGTAAAAAAGAGCCTATAGATAGAACACCGATATGGATAATGCGTCAAGCCGGACGCTATTTGCCGGAGTATAGAAAGGTAAGAGAAAATTCTGATTTTAAAACAATGGTCAAAACCCCCGAACTTGCAACCGAGGTAACTCTTCAACCGGTTGATATCATTGGAGTTGATGCGGCTATTATTTTTTCGGATATTTTAGTTATTCCCGAAGCATTGGGAATGAACTATGAAATGGTTGAATCAAAGGGTCCAAATTTTGATTGGACAATCTCCGATGAAAGTGATTTTAATAAATTATCCAAACCCGATTTAAGTGATAAATTAAGTTATGTTTTTGAAGCACTTAAACTCACAAAAAAGGAATTGGACGGCAGGGTTCCGTTAATCGGATTCAGCGGTTCACCATGGACATTACTTACTTATATGGTAGAAGGCGGCGGCTCAAAGAACTTCAGTAAAATTAAAAGTTTGATTTTTAATAATCCAACTCTTGCTCATAAACTTTTGGATTTAATTTCCGAGACCGTTGCGGAATATCTCTCACTCAAAATCAAGAGTGGCGTTAATGCAGTTCAGATATTTGATACTTGGGGCGGTTTGCTTTCACCGGATTTATACAGAGAGTTTTCTCTCGAATACATCCAACGAGTTATCGCCAATATTGATAAAGGTGACGAACCGATCATTTGTTACGCCAAGGGAATTCATCATTCCCTGAATGAACTTGCTAATTCCGGCGCTGATGTAATAAGCATCGATTGGACACACAATATTGGAGAAGTTAGGAAGCAAATCGGTGATAAAGTTGCCCTACAGGGTAATATGGACCCGACTGTTTTATACGCTAATGTTGATACAATTAGAAGAGAAGCGGTTAAAGTACTGGATTCATATGGAAAAGGAGCCGGACACATTTTTAATTTGGGTCATGGAATTTTACCGGACATATCTCCAAACAACACAAAAGCTCTCGTTGATATTGTTAAAGAAGAAAGTCAGCGTTATCACTAAGAAAGGATATTATAATGTTTAACATCGATATAGATTTAATAAAAAAATACGACAAACCGGGTCCTCGTTATACAAGTTACCCAACTGCTCCGCATTTTACTGACGAGTTCAGTTATGAACAATATCTATCAGCAATAAAGGAGAATAACAGCTTCGATAATAAAACACCGTTGTCACTTTATTTTCATATTCCTTACTGCGATACTCTTTGTTACTTTTGCGGCTGTAATATGATAATAAGCAATAACCGCAGTAGGATTGCTAATTACGTTGATTATATTAAGAAAGAAATTACGTTGCTTAAAAATCATTTGGCAGATGATAGATTGGTAACACAGCTTCATTGGGGCGGAGGAACACCGACACATTTAAGACCAAGTGAAATAAGTGATCTATTGTCATTCATAAATTCTAATTTTAATATTGATCCGAATGTTGAGGCAAGTTGTGAAATTGACCCGCGCGAATTAACATTTGAGCATATAAAAGCCTTACGCAACGGAGGATTTAACCGTATTAGTATGGGTGTGCAGGATTTTAACCACAAGGTACAAGCTGCCGTTAACAGAATACAGCCGGAAGATACAACTCGACAAGTGGTTGATTGGATTAGAGAATTAGGGTTTGAAAGTATTAATCTTGATCTGATGTATGGTCTTCCGCATCAAACATTAGAAACATTTTCAGAAACTTTAGAAAAGATAATTGACATTTCACCCAATAGAATTGCGGTGTTTAACTACGCTCACGTTCCTTGGATGAAAAAACACATGGAGCTTATCCAGAAAGAAGATCTTCCTACTCCGGATGTGAAGTTGCAAATCTTAAAACATACTATTGAAAAGCTAACCGATGCAGGATATGTTTTCATTGGTATGGATCATTTTGCAAAACCGGACGACGAACTTGCAATAGCTTTGAATGAAAAGAAATTATACAGAAATTTTCAAGGCTATTCAACACAAGCAGGTGCCGATCTTTATGCGCTTGGAATTACAAGTATTAGTCAATTCGGTAAAATCTATTCGCAGAATATAAAGACCGAGAAAGAATACTTTGATAAAATAGATAATAACGTTCTTCCTCTTGCAAAAGGATATTTAATGTCTGATGATGATGTTTTACGTCGAGATGTGATAATGAGTTTGATGTGTGATTTTGAATTGAACTTTTCGGTAATTGAAGATAAATATGAAATTAATTTTAAAGAATATTTCAAAAGAGGGTTAGAAAAGTTAAAACAATTTGAACCGGATAATTTAGTTGCGATCGATGATGATAATATCAAAGTAACTGAAATGGGGAGATTATTGATCAGAAATATTGCAATGAGCTTTGATGCTTTTCTAGAAGATGATATGGGAAAAGTACGTTATTCAAGAACAGTGTAAAAGAAATATTTATGAATGACAGAATTGCAGTTGTATTATTAAATATGGGCGGTCCCGATTCTCTTGATACTATTGAACCATTCTTGTTCAATCTTTTTCAAGACCCTGATATATTTAAAATTCCTCTTGGACAAAAAATATTCGCAAAAATAATATCTAAACTTCGTACACCAAAAGTTGTTGAACAGTACAAACGTATTGGCGGAAAATCTCCTATTAATGTTCACACGGAAAAACAAAGAAAATTACTTGAAGAATCCTTAAGAGGTGCTAATATAAATGCCGATGTGCTGATTGCGATGCGCTATTGGAAGCCCTTAACAGCCGAAGCAGTAAAGTTGATTAACCGGAATAATTACGATAAGGTAATACTTCTTCCGCTTTATCCTCATTTTTCTTCTGTCACTACTGGTTCCTCCTTAAATGAATGGTGGAGGCATTACAAAAACAACAATGTAGTTGTAGAAATAAAGAGTTTTTATGATCAGAAAAAATATTTGAACGCTGTTAATATTAGGATTGATGAAGGACTACAGTTTTTCCCAGAAGAATCGAGAAACAAAGTTGAACTTCTTTTTAGCGCTCATAGTGTTCCACAAAGTCTAATTGATCATGGTGATCCTTATCAAACACAAGTATTGGAAAGTATCCGCTTAATAATGGAAGCAAGGAACCACACAGAGAAACATCATATAAGTTATCAAAGTAAAGTTGGTCCGGTGAAATGGCTGGAACCTTCAACCGAAGAAAAGATCAAAGAACTTGGGGATAGTGGAATAACAAATCTGCTTGTGATTCCAATCAGTTTTGTCTCCGATCATATCGAAACGCTTTATGAACTCGACATTAAATACAGGGATATTGCTGAGAACAGCGGTATTATTAACTATAAAGTTACGACAGGATTGAACGATTCTTCAGAATTTATTTCACAACTTCACGACTTAGTAGTCAAGGAATTAAATAATGAGTAAACAAATTGTAATTATCGGTGCAGGCATTACCGGTCTATCAACTGCACACTGGTTAGAAAAAGATGGGTATAGTGTAAAAGTTATTGAGGCTAATCCCGAAGTCGGCGGATCGATGATCTCATCAAAAGATTCCGGTTATTTAATTGACTTTGGACCTAACAGCGGTTTGGAAACCTCTCCATTGATCAAAACTCTAGTTGAGGACTTAAGCCTTAGTAATAATTTTACTTATGCCAACAAAGCCGGGAATAAAAGATATATATTAAAAAACAATAAACTCTATCCTTTGCCGATGAGTCCAAAGGAATTCCTTTCAACAAAATTGTTTTCCACAAAAGCCAAGCTGAGATTAGGTTTGGAACCTTTTATCGGTAAATCGGATGACGGATATAATCAAACAATCTCAGAATTTGTTATCCGTAGACTAGGAAGAGAATTTCTAGATTATGCAATAAATCCATTTGTTGCCGGTGTTTATGCCGGAGATCCTGATAAACTAAGTGTTAAGTCTGCTTTTCCTAAATTATATAGACTTGAAGAACTCTATGGCGGTTTAATTAAAGGGACAATAAAGGGAGCAAGAGAGAGGAAAAAAAGCGGCGAAAAGTCAAAGCAGAATGCAGCAATGTTCTCCTTCACTGATGGTATGGCAACATTACCTAAGGCAATTCATTCTGAATTAAAAGAGAATGTTATGCTTAATACAACTGTAACTTCTGTTGAAAAGGAACATAATATATACAAAGTCTCTATTGATAATAATGGTTTACAATCTATTCTTGAAGCAGATATTGTTATATCTACTGTCCCAGCATTTATAACTTCAAAAATTTTCGGAAAAATAGAGCCAGAGTTATGCGATCATCTTAATAAAATATATTACCCGCCTGTATTGGTACTCTATCTTGGATATGATAAAAGTAAAATCACACAACCACTTGATGGATTCGGGTTTTTAATTCCTGCAAAAGAGAAAAAGAAATTTCTTGGTGCATTATGGAGTTCTGTTATTTTTAATGATCGCGCACCAGAAGATAAAGCAGCATTCACTTTATTCATAGGTGGAGCAAGATCACCTGAACTTTTGGAGAAAGATAATGATAAACTTATTCAAGATGTAATAAACGAATTCCAAAAAATAATGGGAATAAGCGGAAGACCGGAATTCATAAAATCAAAATTCTGGGAGAAGGCAATTCCTCAATATAATCTTGGATATATTGAACATGAAAACTATTTTAAACAATTTGAAGAAAGCAATCCGGGAATAATTCTCGGAGGTAATTACATCGGAGGAATTTCAGTCGGTGATTGTATTAAAAGTTCCGAAATTCTTTTCAACAAAGCAAAAGAAAGAGTGATGAAACTTTCTTAATTTTACGCAATGTATATGATTATGTGTAGATTTTAATAAAAATTGTAGAGCGATTCTCCTGAATCGCTCATGTCATTAAATTTGTTTTACAAAGGGAACGAATCAGGAGATTCATTCTACAAATTAGAAAATAAACGATATTTAGGAGAATAAAATGGCAGAATATCCAACCGTGAGGTTAAGACGATTGCGACACAATCCAATTGTTCGTGATATGATTAGAGAAACACATTTACGAAAATCAGATTTAATTTATCCTCTTTTCGTTGCTCCAGGGAATAAAGTCAAAAACGAAGTTCGCTCTATGCCCGCTGTGTATCAGATGTCAATAGATGTACTTGTTGAAGAATGTAGGGAAATTGTTTCACTTGGTATTCCTGCAATTATTCTTTTTGGAATTCCGGAACACAAAGACGAAGTTGGTTCAGAAGCATATGATGACAATGGAATAATACAACGTGCGGTCCGTGCAATTAAAGAAGAAGTAAAGAATCTTGTTGTTATTACTGATGTTTGTCTTTGTGAATATACATCGCATGGACATTGCGGGTTACTTCGCGACGGAGAAATACTTAACGATGAAACGGTAGAACTTCTTGTTCATGAGGCAGTTTCTCACGCAAAGGCAGGCGCTGATATAATTGCTCCTTCCGATATGATGGACGGGCGAGTCGCTGCAATCCGTCAAGGACTTGACGAAAACGGTTTTAGTAAAATCCCGATAATGAGCTATGCAGTAAAATATTCTTCCGGTTATTACGGTCCATTCCGCGATGCAGCTGAATCGGCACCTTCGTTTGGCGACAGACGCTCACATCAAATGGATGAAGCAAATAGCGATGAAGCGATGAGAGAAGCCGAATCAGATATATTAGAAGGCGCTGATATCATTATGGTTAAACCTGCCGGTCCTTATATGGATATTATCCGCAGGATAAAAGATGAGTTCAATATGCCTTTGGCTGCTTATCAAGTGAGTGGAGAATATTCAATGATCAAAGCTGCTGGCAAGCTTGATTGGATTGATGAACAGCGAGTAATGCTTGAATCTTTGCTGGGAATTAAGCGAGCCGGTGCCGACATGATTTTAACTTATTTTGCTAAAGACGTTGCAAAATTACTAAACGATTGAAAGGACAGTAATATGAATTATTCCAAAAGTGAAAAGTTTTTTGAGGAAGCTAAAAAATATATTCCCGGAGGTGTGAATTCCCCGGTACGCGCTTTTAAATCTGTTGGCGGTACCCCATTATTTATTGAGAGCGGGAAAGGTTCTCGAATTTATGATGTGGATGGAAATGAATATATAGAATACATCGGGAGTTGGGGACCTCATCTTTTCGGGCATAACCCTGAGTTTATTATAAATGCCCTTACAGCTAATCTAAAGAAAGGAACAAGTTTTGGAGCGCCGACTGAACTTGAAATTAAAATGGCAAAAATTATAACTGAGCTTGTTCCATCAGTTGAAAAAATCAGAATGGTAAATAGCGGAACAGAAGCAACGATGAGCGCTGTTCGTGTTGCCCGCGGATTTACTAATCGGAATAAATTTATCAAATTCGAAGGCTGCTATCACGGGCATGCTGATTACTTCTTAATCAAAGCCGGTTCGGGTGCTCTTACTTTCGGAGTGCCTACAAGTCCGGGTGTTACTGCAGCCAACGCAGCAGATACTCTTGTTGCCGATTATAATGATATCGACTCTGTTAAATCTCTTCTTCAAGAAAACAAAAACGAAATTGCAGCTATAATCATTGAACCGATTGCCGGCAATATGGGAGTGGTTCCCGCAACAAAAGAGTTTCTATTGGAATTGAGAACTCTTTGTAATGAAGAAAATATTGTTCTGATCTTTGATGAAGTAATGTCAGGCTTTAGAGTTGCCAAAGGCGGGGCACAGGAAGTTTACGGCGTTCAACCGGACTTAACAACCTTTGGGAAAATAATCGGCGGCGGACTCCCCGTCGGTGCGTTTGGCGGAAGAAAAGATATTATGGATACTCTTGCCCCGGTCGGTCCGGTTTATCAAGCTGGAACATTAAGTGGCAATCCTCTTGCTATGAGTGCCGGTCTTGCCGCCCTCACACACATTAAGGAAAATGAAAATCTTTACGATATACTCGAAGAAAAGAGCAAATATCTCGAGGAAGGTTTAAAAGAAAACTTGAAGAAACTCAACAAATCTTTTGTGATGAACAGAGTTGGTTCGATGAGTTGTTTGTTTTTTACAGAAGAAAATGTTGCCGATTTTAATTCTGCAATGAAATCAAATACAGAACTGTACGGGAAATACTTTCACAAAATGTTGGATAAAGGAATTTATCTTGCACCGTCACAGTTTGAAGCAATGTTTATTTCCACAGCACATACTACTGAAGACTTAGATAAAACAATTAAAGCGAATTATGATGCACTAAAAGAAATAATTTAATATAATATGAGGAAGGATCCTTCTTTCCTCATATTAAAAATTATAACAGTGAAAGAATACCTATTAAAATTGCTGCGGCATTTTTCGTCAAACCCAAATATTCCCCTACAGCACCAAGGTCATATTTATATTGATCCTTCAATCCATATTTCAATCCTTCATTCAAACACTTATCAAAATGGCTAAACTTAGAGAGCTTAAAATTTAGATTTTGTTGTACAAATATTCTATTGTATTGGTATTGATCAAAATTACTATAACCAAGAACATTATTAGTGTTAAATTCAAAGAAATTATTAAATCCAAAATCACTTTTAAATGAAGTAGAAATACTATCTTTTACGTTTGTTCCTTTAATTTCCTGCGCTTGATTTTGAACGATAAAGATCAGCATTAATAGCGTTATCAGAATTTTATATTTCATTTAAATCAACTTGATACTGGATATGTATTTTCAAAACTACTGTTTTTTTATGCAAAACGAAAAATCATTAGTTACTTTAACTTTGAGAAGTATCTAAAAATTCATATTTTTCAAAATCCATTAACTAATTGAAAATTAAGGAGAAGTGATGAAACGTTTATTCATATTCCCAGCCATGTTAATATTCCTTTTACTCTCAAACTTACTTTTTGCACAACACGAAGATATAACCGGATTGTGGAAAACTATTGATGACGAAACCGGGCGTGTTAAATCTGTTGTTAAAATTTATATTAAGGATGGAAAACTCTACGGAGATGTTGTAAAATTATTTAGGTTACCCGATGAGGACCCGGATCCTGTTTGTGACAAATGCGATGATGATGATCCGAGAAAAGATCAAAAAATATTGGGTATGACAATCATTACAGATATGGTGTATAACAAAGACGATAATGATTGGGAAGACGGTGAAATTCTCGATCCTAAAAAAGGAAAAGTATATGACTGCAAACTCTGGGTTGAAAACGGGAAATTGCAAGTTCGCGGCTATGTGTTCTTTTTTCATAGAACGCAGGAATGGATACGTTACGATGGGGATATTTAGTTAATAGAGCTAAGTTCTATTCAGCAATTATATTTCTCTTTAAGAGTCCTTTGGACAACTCCCGAAAGTTTTCGGGATTGTAGATTGTTTCTTGTTTGTCTTTAACTATGGGGTTCACCCATAGTTATTATAATTTGAACTATTTCACAGTTCTGTTATGACTGCAAAGCAGTCAAAGTTATAATAACCACGTATGAAATACGTGGTTAATGATGACAAAACTATAAGGAACTACGGAGTAGTTCAATGAAGGAGTCTTACAGACAATTTAAATTTGTTATTTTACTGAAATAACTAGAACTCAGCCGTTAATAGTAACTAAATGAATTTTTACCCAGATGTAATAAACTAACAGAATTAAATATATGATCCCGCTATACTTATCCGCTTTTAGTGTGATTTATATAGCGGGAAATAAGAACAATTAAATGAGAATTATTTTAATATTATTGATATTATCTTTAATCTCCTGTAAAGAAGATGTCACAGAACCACCTATTACTAAGCAAAGAAATGATAATGGAATTGAACTGAATATTTCTTTGAGCGGCAGTCTTCAAAATCCGGCTTTCTCGCCTGATGGGACGTCGATAGTTTTCACAAGATTCATTAATGGCTACAACAAAGAACCAGCAGAACTATACAGATATAACATATTAACAAAACAATTAACTTTATTAATATCTGATGGCAGCGCTAATGTTAACCTGCCCGGTTCTGCTTGGAATGGAGCAGCAAATCAAATTGTATTTTCATCATCAAGAGAGCCGCACGATGAAATTTATTTAATTAATGAAAATGGATCGCCTGGCGATGAAATACAAATAACAAACAGGCAGGACAGTGTTGCATATGAGCCGACATTTAGTCCGGATGGTGAGTGGGTTGTTTTTGAATCACATAAGTTAGATGAAGAAGGTAATGGTATTATAGTAAAATATAAAATTGATAAGAGTTCTTCTTATATTTACTTAACTGATAGCGGGGATGACTGCCGGCAGCCTAATTGGTCTCCAAACGGTAGTAAAATTCTTTATCAGAAATTTGAAAACAAACAGTGGGATATTTGGATAATGAATACCGACGGAACTGACAAAAACAAAGTCACCTCCGGCTTAGGAAACAAAACAGATGCTTCATTTTCGAATGATGGTCAGTTTATTATTTACAGCACTGATTTTGAACTTGACTTATCAAATATTTATAAGATACCTGTCACCGGCGGAATTTCTGTAAGGCTGACAAACTATGAAGGATATGACGGCGCTCCATCTGTTTCCTCAGATGGCACAAAATTAATTTTTGAATCATTCAATAGTGATCCCGATAATTCAGCCGGGACTAAACTATTCTTATTAAATTTGTAGAATGATACTACTAAAAATTTCTGCTGAATACTCTCTCAAAAACACTAATTTTATAAACCAAATAATATATAAAAATGAACCAAGCTATTATTGAAAATAAGATCTTTGAGAGAATTAACTTTGTGGAAAAAGGAATTCCACGGGGTGATTATGATAATTGCAGATTTATTAATTGTCAATTCATAAATATAAATTTATCTGGTTTTTCATTTATCGAATGCGAGTTTAATGGTTGTGATTTAAGTATGGCGAAAATAAATAATACATCGTTTAAAGGAGCAAAGTTTATAAATTGCAAACTATTAGGTTTGAATTTCAATGATTGTGATAATTTTTTATTAATGATGCATTTTGATAATTGTCATTTAAATTTAGCATCATTCTATAAATTAGAATTAAAAAAAATTGAATTTAAAAACTGTGATCTTCAGGAAGCTGATTTTACAGAAACCGATTTAACAAATTCAACATTTGAAAATTGTGATCTGAATAGAGCAATATTTTCAAGCACAAATTTAGAGAAAGCTGATTTTTCAACAGCCTACAATTATTCAATTGACCCGGGGATAAATCGAATTAAAAAAGCAAAATTCTCCTCCATTGGAGTTCTTGGTTTACTAGATAAATATGATATAATTATAGAGACATGAGTTTATAACAAATTCAAAGGAAAGATGATAACGAGTAATAAAATTGGAGTAAAGGGAGCCGTTGCTATTGGTATTGGCGGTATGGTTGGCGGTGGAATTTTTGCAGTATTAGGTTTAGCCGTTGAATTAGCAAAAGGCGGAACTCCCATAGCGTTCTTGATTGCAGGGATCATCGCAATGATAACAGCATATTCATATGCCCGGCTTTCATTGTATTTCCCAAGTACAGGCGGTACTGTTAATTACATAAACAAGGGTTTCGGCAAAAATGTTTTCAGCGGAGGGACCAACAACTTACTATGGATAAGTTATATCATAATGCTCTCTTTGTATTCTTCTGCGTTTGGTTCATACGGTGCAAAGATGATAAAGATCAGCGGTGATTATGTAATTGATAAACATATCCTTTTAAGTTCTCTTATAATCTTATCCACATTGTTAAATTACATCAGTTTTAAAGCTGTCAGCATTGCCGAATCCATTGCTGTTTATACTAAAATGATCATCCTTAGCGGATTTGTAATTATTGGTATTATCGGACTTTTCAGCAGTGGTTTTACTTTCCAATTAAACATTTCAGAATGGGAAACCCCTATAAAACTTATCAGCGGTGGCATGGTGATTTTTGTCGCTTACGAAGGTTTTGAATTAATTGCCAACGCCGTACCGAATATTAAAAATCCTCAAGTAAATGTTCCAAGATCTTTTTACATCTCTACGATCAGTGTTGTTGTTCTATATGTACTAATTGCAATAATTACAGTAGGCTCAGTTTCCTTTGCTAAGATAGGGGAAGCACAAGAATATGTTTTAGCTGTTGCAGCTGAACCAATGCTTGGCAAAATCGGGTTTGTTGTTATAAGTATTACTGCAATGATCTCTACCTTTTCAGCTGTTAATGCTACACTCTATGGCGGAAGCAGAGTTAATTATGAACTTGCAGAAGATGATGAAATCCCTCATGAATTCACAAAAATATTTTGGAACGAACCAATCGGTTTATTAGTAACCGCTGTCTTTACTTTAGTTTTAGCAAACACACTTAATTTGGAAAGTATCTCAACTGCCGGCAGCGCAGGTTTTCTTTTGATCTTTGCTCTTGTTAACTTTTCAAATTACAAGCTGGCAGAAGTAACATCATCTAGAAAAGGGATTTCATTAACCGGTGCGGTTTTATGTTCGTTTGCTTTGGTCGCTCTTATATATCAGCAGTATGAAACCAATCTTACCGGCGTGATCGCTGCAGCTGGGATTTTATTAATGGCTTATGGTATTGAATATTTCTTTAAATACCATGAGAAGAAAAATGAAGATAATTAAAATAACGGCAATAATTATTGTTAGTATTATCGTAATAATTGTTGTTGCGGGAATTATAAAATTTAATTTTACGGATGATGATA
This sequence comes from Chlorobiota bacterium, assembly GCA_013151565.1. Lineage (GTDB taxonomy): Bacteria > Bacteroidota > Ignavibacteria > Ignavibacteriales > Melioribacteraceae > SZUA-22. The sequence continues at coordinate 586 of JAADIB010000075.1, read as the reverse complement.
TTTTTATCCGGAATAATGACGGTACTGTTGAAAAATATGATGAAGCAAAGCACAACAGAGATTCATATCAATCAAAAGTAATGCAGAAACTGTTCAGCATGAAAACTTCTAATGATTTAACCATTAAGGTTCCTGAAACGGAAATGATCTGTAAAATCAATGACTTCATAACAATTGATTCAACAGAAATGGCTAAGGGAAGTTATACAGATGGAGTTGAAAGGGGTATTGTAGTTCTGGATTATATGAAGATCACTACTTTGAATATTGGCAAATCAAAAGATCAAATTTATTTTGCTGCTCCGTTTTTTGTCTCCAACCAAGGAACAGGTATTTTTTACTATTTAGGATTATTTGTGCAGAATACACAAAAGATGATCGTAGATCATATCGATTCTTATTTTTTAGGTGATAGGATTAAAATTTCTACAATTGATTCGGAGGAAAATGATATTCAAATCAAGTTCAAAACTCATTCTGAAATACAAAGCATGGCAGAAGAACCAGCCGAAGAGAAAAATATAAAGATCAGGGTTACCGAAAAGGGTTTAGTAAAGATTGAAAATATTAAAATTATACAAAGGAA